>DASYQG010000042.1:0-12600 GCA_036005825.1 Chitinophagaceae bacterium
ATTATTCTTTCTCCCACACCAGGGCACTGGCACCAAGTATCGCTGCATGTGCTTCTCTTAAATGACTGATCAGGATCTTTACTTTATTTTGAAAAACCTTGATGAGGTTTTCTTCCATGCTTTCACGTGTAGGTTTTAGTATAAAGTCACCGGCTTTTGTAAGCCCTCCAAATAAAATGATTGCTTCCGGACTGGTCGTCATTATTGCGTTTGCTAATGAGATTCCTAATATCTTACCTGTATAATTAAAAATTTCCTGGGCCAATTCATCGCCTTCAATGGCAGCGTCATAAACTGCCTTTGAATCAAGTAATTCAGCTGGCACTTTTCTAAGCAGACTTTGTTTTTTATTTCTTTCAAGAAATTCAATAGCGGTCAATCGTAGCCCGGTTGCTGAAGCATAACTTTCCAACGAACCTTTTTTACCTGTACCTCCATGAATACGTCCATCAGGGATTACAATTGTGTGTCCCAATTCACCGGCAAAACCATCATGACCATAAATAAGAACACCATTTGCCACAATGCCGCTGCCAACACCTGTACCAAGTGTGATCATAATAAAATCTCTCATGCCTTTCGCTGCGCCGTACATCATCTCGCCAATAGCAGCAGCGTTGGCGTCGTTAGTTAGTGTAACCGGTAATTGAAATTTATTAGAAATAAGTTTTGCCAGCGGAATAATTCCATGCCATGGAAGATTCGGTGCATATTCGATAGTACCTGTATAATAATTTCCGTTTGGTGCACCGACGCCAATACCTTTCATTCTCCCGGTGCCACCAGCTTTTTCAATTGCCTCCCCAACCACTTCATGCAATTCATCAATGAAAGTATCAACCGTTTTATGTTTTTTGGTTGACATTTCACCCGAGAAAAGCACATTGCCATCACGATCTACAATTCCAAACTTGGTACCAGTACCACCAATATCAATTCCTATGGCAAGTTGGGTAACCGAAGGAGGAGTTATCTGCGCAGCTTTTTTCTTAGCCATTGGAAATATTTTTAATCAACATTACACTTTAATTTTTTGTAACCTCTAAAGCCCCTTCAGGAAAAGTTTCAAGAGGAGTCAGATCTTCATCTGCTTTTGTTTCGTAATCGATTCCCTGTTTTTTCAGAATTCCTTTTACGGCAAATCCAAAAACAGCGAGATAAGCAAAACAAAGAACAGCTACCCAATAGGATTGATGGATGCCATAACCGACAACATCAGATTTAGATTGGATATAATCTGCCATTTTACCTTGTAAAGGAGGAATAATACCGCCACCTAAGATCATCATGATTAAAAATGCAGAACCTTGTGTAGTGTATTTTCCTAAGCCAGCAATTGATAAATTGAAAATAGCGGGCCACATAATAGAACAGAACAAACCGCCACTTAAGAAAGAATAGATCGCTACTTTCCCGGTAGTGAATATTCCAAGTAGCATCGCCGTTAAACCTAGTATTGAAAAAATCAACAATGTTCTGGCTGGTTTATTCTTACTGATATAAAATGCTCCCATTTGAATAAACACACATAGTATATAATAATACAATGGGGTTACGTCATATTGCGAAATAGCGCTGACGCCAATAATAATACCAAATGCCACCAGTGGTACTACAAACATCATGATCTGCTGAGTGGTCTTTTTTAAATTGAATACAGAGATAGCACCTGTCCATCGCCCGATCATCAGGCTACCCCAATACATTGAAATGAACGGCGCCACTTCCGATGATTGATATCCACCAAAAGCTGGTTGTTTCAACAGTTCACTAAGATTACTTACAATGGTAACTTCAACACCCACGTATACAAAAATTCCAAGCATGCCTAGTACAAGTTGAGGATAACGCATTGCTCCCCATCCCTCAGGTTTTTTTCTTGCACTTAAATTTGATAACAAAAGAGCGATAACAACAACCGCCAATGCTCCTAACAACCATTTCATTCTATAAGTTTCCAGATCATGTTTTTCAAGATCGGTAAGTATAGCCGGATCTGTTTTATAACTATTAAAAACAGGAACAAACATAACGATCAGCAATCCTGTCATTATTAATAAAGAGTATAAAGCCTTGTTTGCGTTTTCGGTTTTTTCTGTTGAAATGCCTGCAGGAACTTTCTTTGAAAAGAAGAACAACGCTGATGCTCCAATAAATAATGCACCAACACAGCTATATAAAATAATAACCTTGCTTAGACTAAGCGATGCAATTTTTTCATCAGTAATAGCTGCAGTAGTCCCAAATAAAGCAAAAGCAACTACAATAGGGCCAATCGTAGTTCCAAATGAATTTACTCCTCCGCCCATATTTACACGTCCCATACCGGTTGAAGGATCGCCTAATGCAATAGCGAATGGTTGAGCGGCTGTTTGTTGCAATGAAAAACCAAGAGCAACTATAAAAAGGCCAGCCAGCATTCCCGCAAAAGTGTTTGCATTTACTGCAATGATCATAGCAGCGGCGCCTATTGCAGAAAATAGTAAACCATATACAATACTTCTTTTATATCCCCACTTTGCAACAAGATCTTTTCCTCCAAATGCTCCATACATAAAAAGCACTAAAGCCCCTATGTAATAAGCCGTGTAAAAAGCAAAGTCAACTAACTGGCTTTGAAACTGGTCAAGATGAAAGTAATGTTTACAAAAAGGGATGAACACACTATTGCCAGAAGCAATAAATCCCCAGAAGAAAAATACCAGGACTAAAGTACTCAGTGCTCCATAATTGGTCGGAATAAAACCTGTAGAAGATGGTGCTATAGGTTTGGAAGGTCCCATTGCTGTTGCCATAATGCAATCGTTTAGATGAATAATTTGGTGATGAAAATAAACAATTTTTGTTAGCGAAAATTTTTTATGCAATATTCATCTCTTTACTAAAAACAGCTTACATTGAATTAATTTCTCCAAAACAACTGTTAGCAGCAAATGGAAATAATTCATATATCAGCGGAATGTTACCCGGTGGCCAAAGCCGGCGGTCTTGGTGATGTGGTGGGGGCGTTGCCGAAATATCAGAATAAGTTGGGGCATGTGGCAAAAGTTATAATGCCCATGTATCGTACAAAATTTTTGTATAACAATGATTGGGAGCTTGTGCATGAAGGAAGTCAATACCTCGGAACAAAATGGTTTCATTACAGTGTGATCAGGGAGAAAACAAACAAACTCGGTTTTGATCTTTACCTGGTTGACATAAATGGATTGCTTGACCGGGAAAAAATTTATGGATATGATGACGACACAGAAAGATTTACCGCTTTTCAAATTGCTATTTGTGATTGGCTGAGTAAATGGCAGCATTGGCCCGATGTGATCCATGTCCATGATCATCATGCCGGCTTGATCCCTTTCATGATCAAATTCTGTTATGCATTCAGACATTTAAGTCAAATACCAACAGTACTTACTATTCATAATGGACAATACCAGGGTTGGATGGATTGGGATAAAAGTCATTATATACCTGCGTATGATAGCTGGAAATGGGGACTGCTTGATTGGAAAAAAAATATTAATCCATTGGCTTGTGCAGTACGATGCGCATGGAAAGTAAATACCGTGAGCCAAAGCTATATGGATGAATTACGATATAGTGCTAATGGTCTTGAAGATCTTTTTGAATATGAAAAAGGAAAATGCAGTGGTATACTTAATGGAATTGATGCTGAAGTTTGGGACCCGGAGATAGATGAGTATTTGGCCAAAAATTTTTCTGTTGAAACAGTTGAAAAAGGGAAAAGAAAAAATAAAAAAGAACTCTGCAAACAATTTGATCTTGATATAGAAAAACCTTTGTTCACTTTCATTGGAAGATTAGTAGGAGAGAAGGCGGCTGATATTTTACCTGATGCTATTAGTTCTTCGGTTTACCAGCACCAGGGCAATTGCAATTTTTTAATTCTTGGCTCTGGTGAACCGACTATTGAAGGTCAATTGGAAAGTGTAAAACACCAGTTAAGTGGTTATGTTAGTACATATATTGGCTACAGCGAATCCTTAAGTCATTTAATGTATGCTGGTGCAGATTTTCTTTTAATGCCAAGCCGTGTTGAGCCTTGTGGTTTAAATCAAATGTATGCATTGCGCTATGGTACGATGCCAATTGTAAGAAATGTTGGCGGATTAAGAGATACAGTTGTCGATATGGGAGACTACCAGGGTTTCGGAATTCGATTTAATGAAGCAAGTGTCTGGGATGTGACTTATTCAGTTGGCCGTGCAATTGATCTTTATTATAATAAAAAAGCGCAAATGAAAGAGATGATCGAATTCATGATGCGGATCGATCATTCGTGGGAGACATCTGCTCAACAATACATATCTTTATATCAATCGTTAAAATAATTCTCTATGGCCATCAGAACGATAACTCACTCGAAAGAAATTCTTAGTGTAATTCTCGGAGGTGGTGCAGGCTCCCGTTTATATCCATTGACCGCAAGCCGAAGCAAACCCGCCGTTCCTATTGCTGGTAAATACAGGTTAGTTGATATTCCTATTTCCAATTGTTTGAATAGCGGAATAGGAAGAATGTTTGTGTTAACACAATTCAATTCTGCATCACTCAACCGGCATATAAAAAACACTTATCATTTCAGCGCATTCAGTAAAGCCTTTGTTGATATACTTGCCGCAGAACAGACACCTGATAATCCAACATGGTTCCAGGGAACAGCAGACGCAGTAAGACAAGGACTAAGACATATTGAACCATTCGAAAGTGATTATATATTGATCTTATCCGGTGACCAGCTTTATCAAATGAATTTCGCCGAGATGCTCGAAAATCATAAAGCACTTGGCGCTGATATTTCTGTTGCTACTATTCCCGTTGCCGAAAGAGAAGCTCCGGAGTTTGGAATATTAAAATCAAAAGAAGGATTGATCGATTCTTTTATTGAGAAACCTAAGAAAGAACTTTTGCCCGATTGGACAAGCGACACCGGTGATGTCATGAAAGCGAAAGGGAGAAACTATCTTGCTTCAATGGGCATTTATATTTTTAATCGCAATTTATTATTTGATTTTTTGCAAACTGAATTCCAGGATGCAACAGATTTTGGAAAAGAGATCATTCCTCAATCAATAAAGAAATATAAAGTTGCCAGCTACCAATACACCGGCTATTGGACCGATATAGGGAACATTTATTCTTTCTTTGAAGCAAATATTGACCTGACAAAAGATATTCCCGATTTTAACTTGTTTGATAGCGACCAGGTTATTTATACGCGTAGCCGTATGCTGCCTCCTGCAAAGATCAGCGGAACTACACTTGAGAAAACCCTGGTTGCTGAAGGTTCGATCATTAATGCAAGTCGTGTTGAAAATTCAGTTATTGGTATCCGCTCCCGTGTAGAGCATGGAACCACTCTTGTCAATACTTATATGATGGGTAGTGATTATTATGAAACCATTCTTGAAATTGCTCATGCAAAAGAAAGGGGCATTCCATTGCTTGGCATTGGCAATCGTTGTTATATAAAAAATGCGATCATTGATAAAAATGTTCGTATTGGAGATGATGTAAGGATCAATGGAGGCACACATCTCGAAAATAAAGATCATTCGCTTTATACAGTAAAGGATGGAATAGTGGTAGTAAAAAAGGGAGCCATCATTCCAAATGGATTTGTGATAAGTTGATAAGAAATAAAATTTTTAGCTAGGGAACTTCAGTTCCCTTTTTTTGTGATCAAAATGTGTGTTGAATACATAATCTTCCTATCTTCCCTATACATTCTTTATATAACGATTGTATATGTCAACAGCCTTCACGGGTGAAAAACCCAGGTTAAGCATCAGCCAGGTCATTAATATGAGTGTTGGTTTTTTTGGAATTCAGTTTGGATGGGATCTGCAAAGAGCTAACATGGGACGTATTTATGAAAATCTTGGAGCCAATCCTGACCAGGTTCCTATTTTATTTTTAGCCGCTCCTTTGACCGGGCTTTTGGTGCAACCAATCATTGGTTATATGAGCGACAGAACCTGGCATCCAAAATGGGGAAGAAGAAGACCATATTTTATGATCGGTGCGATTCTAAGTTCGATTGCTTTGGTATTTATGCCTCATAGCAGCACTTTATTTATGGCTGCAGGATTACTTTGGGTAATGGATGTTTTTGGAAATGTATCTATGGAACCCTTTCGTGCATTTGTAACAGATAAGCTTCCCGATTCACAAGTTAACAGGGGGTTTATCATGCAAAGTTTCATGATCGGTTTAGGAGGGAGTATTGCTTCTGCTTTACCATGGATATTCAAAAACATTTTTAATCGTACCAACACTGCCTCGATTGGACAAATACCCGAAAATGTAAAATGGTCATTTTATATCGGTGCTTTCTTTTTTCTTTCTGCTGTTTTATATACTGTATTCACAACAAAAGAGTATCCGCCATCTGATCTTGATTATAAGGATAAAGTAAAAGAATCTAATAAGGGTTTCGGTGGTGGAGCAAAAGAGATTTTTCATGCATTAACAAATATGCCAAAAAGAATGAAGATTGTTTCACTTGTACAATTCTTTACATGGCCGGGACTTTTTTTAATGTGGTTCTACTATACAACTGCGGTAGCTGTAAATGTTTTTCATGGTAAAGATGCAAGTGATCAGGTATATGCCGAAGGAGCCGATTTCGGAAGCCTGACACTTTCTTATTACAGTGTTGTTACTTTTTTATTTGCATTGGTATTGCCTTTTATTGCCGATAAACTTGGAAGAAAACTAACACATTCTCTTTGTCTCCTTTGCGGAGCGATAGGATTGATCAGTGTAAGTTGGGTACAAAATAAATACTTGTTGTATGTATCGATGACAGGAGTAGGGATCGCATGGGCAAGTATATTGTCAATGCCTTATGCTATGTTGAGTGGGTCTCTCCCAAAAGATAAAGTGGGTATTTACATGGGAATATTTAATTTCTTTATTGTACTGCCGGAGATCATTGCATCATTAGGTTTTGGATGGCTAATGAAAAATGTTTTGAACAATGACCGGTTAGCGGCGGTAGAAGTAGGCGGAGGTCTTATGATAGTAGCCGCTTTGATCTGTTTCATTTTTATTAAGGAAAGGAAAAATGAGATGATCGATGAAACAGAAGTAACCAAATTAGAAATTCTTGAAGAACGTTCGGTTTAATTTTTTTTATGAAGAAAATAATTTTCTTTTTTGTCTGTTCATTTATTATTGAGCAATCATTTTCTCAAAATTCAGTTGAAGTTTATCCTTCCAATTGGTGGGTAGGGATGAAGATGAATAAAATTCAGTTGATGGTTTACCAACCGAAAGGACTTTCAACATCAAAAACAGCTGTTGTATCTAATAGCAATGATATAATTGTAAAGGGCTACAATAAACCGGAAAACAATCATTACTTATTTGTTGATATTGAAATTCGCCCAAATGCAAAACCCGGATTTAAAAACATCCGTATTAATAATCCTGATCCGAAAGAATCTTATACAATCAACTTCGAACTTAAACCCCGCCGCACTGGTAATGGAACTGCATTTGCTCAGGGCGTAACTTCAAAAGATCTTGTTTATCTCCTGATGCCGGATCGTTTCAGCAATGGCGATCCGACAAATGATCGCATTGCTGGAATGCGGGACCAAACACTCAATCGTGATTCAATTTATCACCGTCATGGTGGTGATCTGCAGGGAGTGATCAATCATCTTGATTATTTAAAAGACCTGGGTGTTACTTCTGTTTGGATGACTCCCGTAATCGAAAATGATATGCCAAACAGAACAGAGCATGGCTATGCATTTACTAATCATTATAAAATTGAACCAAGATTTGGCGGACCCGAAGCATATAAAAAATTAAGTGATGAGTTGCATAAACGTGGAATGAAACTGATACAGGATGCGGTTTACAATCATGTAGGCCGTTATCATCTCACTGTCCAGGATCCGCCAATGAAGGACTGGTTACATCAATGGCCTTCATATACTCAAACAAGTTATAAAGATCAAACAGTCTTTGATCCTTACGCAGCGCCATCCGAAACAAAGCAGTTACAGGATGGTTGGTTTACCCGACAAATGCCGGATATGAATCAAAACAATTCTTATGTAGCGAATTACCTGGTACAGCATGCCATCTGGTCTGTTGAAGAATTCGGAGTTGACGGGTGGAGGATCGATACTTATGTCTATAACGATCTTAATTTCATGAACCGTTGTAACAAAGCTTTGACGGATGAATATCCAAAACTTACAATGTTTGGTGAGACCTGGGTTCATGGGGTTTTAAATCAAAGCTACTTATGCCAGAATAATTTTGACATTCCTTTCAAAAGCAATTTGCAAGCAACCACCGATTTTCAACTATTGTTTTACGGGATTCAGCCGGCTTTGAATGAATCTTTCGGCTGGACAGAAGGTGTTAATAAACTTTATACAACTACTGCCCAGGATTTTGCTTACAAAAACCCAATGCGTGAAGTAATTTTTTTAGGCAATCATGACCTGCCTCGTTTTTATTCTGTTATTAAAGAAGACACAGCAAAATATAAAATGGCTTTGGCGTGGTTGATGACTTTTCGTGGAATTCCACAATTGTATTATGGAGATGAAATTTTAATGACCGGTTTTACAAACCCCGATGGAAATGTTCGTCTTGATTTTAAAGGCGGTTGGGCCGAGGATAGAGAAAATAAATTCACCAAAGAAGGAAGAACGCAAAAAGAGGATAATATTTTTCAGTACTTAAAAAAATTTGCCAATTTCAGAAAAAACTCTTCAGCCATTACTACAGGTAAATTAATGCAATACCTTCCCATTAATGGGGTGTATGTTTATTTTCGTTATGATGCAAAGCAAACCATCATGTGTGTGATGAATACAACCGAGCAACCTGCGACAATTGATCTTTCAAGGTTTGGTGAACGAATGAATGGATTTACCAAAGCATATGACGTAGCAACAGGAGTTACATTTAACCTGGAACCGAAGCTTACACTCGGTGAAAAATATTTATTGGTAATGGAACTGAAGAAATAGCTTATATAAAAATGTTCCAGATCGATTGGCGTCCCCATGTTCCCCAGTCTTTAGATACTTTTTCTACCGACTGTTTTAATTCTGCCGCTACTTTCTTTTTACCTTTTGTCGGCGCTACAATGATACTTGTATTCACACCATTCACCTGTAATTTGGTAGCTATCCAGCTTGTAAACATTCTTGGAATGGTAATACCCATGATCATTCCGGGCAAACCATGAATGCCCATCGGGCCCCCGCTTACAGTTATTTCATCTGTATAAAAAGCAAATACATAAACACTGTCAAAAATAACGGCTTGTGCTTTTCTGCAGTTAAAGCCGGCTATTTCACGGGTTTCATTTGGCACAAGTTTCCAGTCCAATTTCATTAGCGAATCAGCCAGGATATAATTTTGATCAAAGACAAATTTTTGATTGATCCTTGTACCCGTATTGAAGTCGTTGTACCAAACATTTTCTTCTGCATTATTTGTGCCCCAGGGCATCTTATCTTTTTCATTCAGGCGATCGAATTTGTAAATTGTTTTATTGTCATTAAAGGTCAGCTTATAATACGTAGTTGAGAAATTCGGCATTTTATCTTTGAACATTTCAGCAAACAATCCATCGCCAAACATGCGATGATTGTTTACCCTTACTTCATATTCGATCATACCGCTATTAATAAATTGTTGTGAGTTTGCAGAAATTGCAGTTAGAATAATTATTGAAGCAACTATCTTTTTCATGAGAAAGATTTTTAAGTATTAAAACATTTTTGCAGGCTTACCATTTTTCGAAATATTCCAGGTAGCAGTTACAAGCCAGAATCTTTGAAGCGTTTCATAATAAGTTTCAGTATAACTATAGCTGCTGAAATTTCTTGAATAACCCCTGTTCTCATTTAAAATGTCATTTACCTGGAGTTTTAATTCAAATTGATTTTCTTTAAAAAATCTTTTAATGATATAGCCATTCCAGGTGGTGAAGCTGTTGGCATCTGGGAAACGCGGATCTTTTTCGCGAAGCTGCAATGATATATCCGAGCCAATTTCATATTTCTTTGCAAAGGTTTTGCTTCCGCTTCCGTTTAGATTTATTGACCAGTAAGTAGCATTGGCTGCTGAATTTACAGACGATTTCGAATCATTCAGGTTAAAGCTGGTTGAGAGCCAAACATTATGTTTTTCAGGCTTATAAGTATTGGTAGAAAGTTCAATGCCGATAGTTTTTGTATTGTTTATATTTTTTACACCATTAATATATTCGACGCTACGATTGATCCTGAAGTTAGGACCAATGCCATTTCTCCAACTAAAGCCTTTTATTTTAAAACCATAACTGGAATAAAAGTTCATATTGTAATTGCCGTCGGCATTGACGGTAAAATAAGTTCTTTTACCGGCGCTATCAACAAAGCTTGCTTGTACAAAAGCATTATCGGTGAATCCAAAATTAAAATTGGTGAACATATTTTTTTCCTTCAGTACATTGTAAAAGTTATAGCCCATGTTGAAATTATGCCTGAAAGATGGTTTAAGACCAGGGTTACCGATATATACATTCAGTGGATCTGTATTTACACGGGTTGGCTGCAATTGTTCTAACGAAGGTGCAGAAGTGGAACCATTATAATTAAACCGAAGACTTTCATTTGGCTTGATCTTATAAGTATAGTTAGCTCTTGGAATAAAGTTCACAAAATTGTAATGCACAATTGTATCTCTTGTCAGGTCCTTTTTTTCAAACTGATTAAAATCAACTGAAGCACCAAACGTAAAATTGTGTTTTTTCTTATTAAGCCTGAAACTAAGACCGGGAGTATTTTGCGTACGATTGAATATAAAAAAATTACTTAATGAATCAACCATCTCTTCATATTTTCCATTAATACTTTTTATATTGGTTTGACGATCGTTTTTGCTATTACTATAAGTAAATCCGTATGTAAGCTCCATATAAAAGTCTTTTTTAAGTGGCTCGGTGTAGGAGATCTTAGAACTAATCGTATTGCTATTGTTGTCGATTATATTTACCTGGTCTGTAGTGTCCCGATCGTAGAGAACTCCGTTCTTATAATAATTGTTCAAAGAATATAATATTCCATCTGATTTTGAGCTGATCCAGTTAAAATCTGTATTGATAGAAAGTGTTCTTGCTAGTTTTTTAAACTTGTGACGATAGAGGAGGTTAGATGTTACATTATTTTTATCGGTATTGGTTTTACTTTTTCTTGTACTGTTATTAATAAAATCGCCATTTTCGTCCAACATTTCAGAAGAATAATTAACATCAGCAAGAGCAGAATTATTATTGAACCTGGATGTCCATTTCAATGAATTGTTCGAATCAAGATTAAACTCCATTGTCATATTGACTGCATGCTTATTTGTTGAAGTCCGATTGTCAGAAGTGCTATTGCTGCTCCATGGAGCGGTATTAGGTAAGAATGTTTGCGAAAAAGTTTTTGTTAGCCCTGGCGCAATAACCTTTGAATATTTATAGCCACTGTTAAAACTATTTTTGGCGTTATTAAATTTATCGCTATAATGAAAGCCGGCATTCCAGTTCTGGGGAATTCCATTCCTGCCACCACTATAATTATCATCACCGCCGCCACCAAACATAACATACATTCCTCCATCATCGCTCACTCCACTCATCATATTATCAGCAGCGCCGCCATAATTTTGTGCATCCTGCCAATCAAGATTTGTTTGCCCGGTGTTGCTCATTATGCCATAGCCAGCGATCTTTCTTTTATTCTTAAAAAAGTTGGCCATTGCAGAGTTATCATACTTATCCGGTAGACCTCCGCCTAATTCCACTTTTCCAAAATAACCCGCCATCTTTTTCATCTTAAGATTGATCGTTTTATCCTTCACGCCATCATCTATACCCGTGAACGCTGCCTGGTCACTTTTTTTATCAAACACTTGAACTTCCTGAACTGCATCTGCACGAATATTTTTTGTTGCAACGCCAGGGTCGGTGCCAAAAAATTCCTCTCCATCCACCAAAACTTTTGTTACCCGTTCACCCATGGCCGTTATCTGACCGTTTTTATCAACGGTAATGCCAGGCAATCGTCTCAATAGTTCTTCCACATTAGCCCCGGGTCTTACTTTAAAGCTATCAGCTGTATAAACAAGTGTATCTCCTTTGATCTTGATAGGCGAGCCGCTTTTTACAATTACTTCGGAAAGGAGTTTGCTTTTTGGTGTAAGATGAACATTGCCTAAATCTGTTGGTGTATCTCCCTTTACATCAATATTGTCGAAATAATCACCCATGTACGGATGTGTTACCATGAGGATGTAACTTCCTTCTCTAAGGCCTTGTATCTTAAAATTGCCATCTTTATCTGCCCGGGTAAATTTCACAAGCACAGAATCTTTTTTACTCAAAACAGAGATGACCGTGTTAGCAAGAACCCTGTTTTCAGAAGTATCTTTTAAAGTGCCTTTTAATGTTTGCGTTTGTGAAAAGGCTGAAGAAGCTATGAATAATAGCAGTAATGAATAAAGGAGTTTTCTCATGGCGATAACAGAGGTTTAGTTTAATTGATCAGTAGTGTTTTCAGAGGGGCGGGTCAA
>DASYQG010000043.1:0-2997 GCA_036005825.1 Chitinophagaceae bacterium
GCAGCCGGAACAGGAATTTTAAGATTTAAAAGTAAATCCAAACCTGTAGCTGACGCAGGTACTGTTGTCAGCAAAGGAAATAACCTATTTGAAATGAAAATTGAAAAAGATAAAACATATACAATAAAGTATAACCTGAATTAGTGAGTATGAAAAAACATCTTATAACCTCCTTTGTAATTCTGTCTGTCCTTAAACTCTCAGCACAAAATGGATTGGTGAATACAAATGCAAGCCCACATGCGAAACTGAGCAGCGTGGGATTAAGTGATGTACAATGGACAAAAGGATTCTGGGCCGAACGTTTTGCTATCTGTCGTGATTCAATGCTTCCACATTTATGGCAAACTTATACGAGCAAAGACATGTGCTATTCATTTCAGAATTTCAGGATAGCAGCAGGATTAGATACTGGCCGTTTCCGTGGACCTTCTTTTCATGATGGCGATTTTTATAAAACACTGGAAGCAGTAGCTGCTATGTATGCATCAACAAAAGATAAAAAACTAGATGAATGGATGGATGAGGCAATTTTTGTGATTGGTAAAGCACAGAAACCTGACGGATATATTTATACAAAGTCAATCATTGAACAAAAAAAATCAGGACAGGCAAAAATGTTTGATGATAAACTAAGTTTTGAAGCGTACAATTTCGGTCACCTGATGACTGCGGCCTGCGTACATCATTCAGCGACGGGTAAAACAAGTTTATTAAACATTGCAAAAAAAGCTGCAGATTTCCTGATTGGTTTTTATAATACAGCTACCCCTGAGCAAGCAAGGAATGCTATCTGTCCTTCACATTACATGGGATTGGCAGAATTATACAGGACAACAAAAGAAGAAAAATATTTAGCTCTTGTAAAAAAACTAATTGATATAAGAGGGATGAGTGACGGAACTGACGATAATAGTGACCGTCTCCCTTTCCGCCAGATGAAAGAAGTGAATGGACATGCTGTAAGAGCAAATTATTTATTCGCCGGCGTTGCAGATGTGTATGCAGAAACCGGTGACACTAGTTTATTAAACACGTTGGATCTGATGTGGGATGATGTGGTGAACCATAAAATGTATATCACCGGTGGTTGTGGTGCATTGTATGATGGTTTATCGTTGGAAGGGTTATCCTATAAGCCGGATGATATACAAAAAATTCAACAGGCTTATGGAAAGGATTACCGGTTACCCAATATAACAGCTCATAATGAGACATGTGCTAATATTGGTAATGTGCTCTGGAACTGGCGAATGTTTTTGCTGACCGGTGAATCGAAATATGCTGATATCGTAGAACTTGAATTATACAATAGTGTACTAAGTGGGGTTAGCATGGACGGCAAAAAATACTTTTATACCAATCCATTGGCTGCATCAAAAGATTATCCTTATGACTTGCGCTGGAGCGGTGGAAGACAGGCTTATATCAGCAAATCAAATTGCTGTCCGCCGAATACTGTAAGAACAATTGCGGAGGTTAGTGATTATATGTATAGCGTCAATGATGATGGATTATATATAAACATGTATGGCGGCAATACGCTTTCAACTAAACTCAAAGATGGGTCAGCTATTAAATTGGAGCAAACGACAAATTATCCGTGGGATGGGAAAATTATTATTACGGTAAAAGAACTTTCGTCTAAATCTGCGAAAATTTATTTACGAATACCAGGATGGTGCAAGAAACATCAATTAAAATACAATGGCTATGTTCTTGAAATGCGGAAAGAAAAGAACGGCTATATCTCAGGTAATATCAGGAGCGGAGATAAAATTGAATTGACATTGGATATGCCGGCGACGTTAATAGAAAGTAATCCATTGGTTGAAGAAACAAGAAACCAGGTGGCTGTTAAAAGGGGACCGGTTGTTTATTGTCTGGAATCTTCAGACTTGCCACAAGAAAATATTTTTAATGTAGCGATCCCTTCTTCCATCAAATTTCAATCCGTTTCAATGAAAGTTGATAATGGTAATTTAATTGCTTTAATTGGCGACGCAAGGCTTTTGCAAAACGGCAACTGGAAAAATACTTTATACAGGGAAGTTAATTCAACTACTAAACCAGTTAAGATAAAACTGATACCTTATTATGCGTGGGCCAACCGTGGCAAAACTGATATGACAGTGTGGATGCCTTTAATGAGATAAGAATGGAAAGAATAACTGCGACATATTATATAGAAACTCCTTATGCACCTGAAAAAGCAGCAATAGTTCTTGCTGGTGAGCAATCATCAGGAACATTTGTAGCAGTGCCGGGGGAAACAGAAGAACTTAAACAACGTTTTGCTGCAAGAGTAGAGTCTGTTGAATTACTTGAAACAGTTAATGAAGCTGCAATTCCTGGTGCAACAAGTAAAGAAGGAAAATATCATAGGGCTACTGTAAAAATTAGTTGGAGCATTGAAAACTTTGGTTACAACTTACCTGTGATGGTTTCGACATTGCAAGGTAATTTATATGAGATAACACAGTTCACAGGATTGAAGTTGATGGATATTGAATTGCCTGTATCGTTTGGTGAAAAATATAAAGGCCCGGCATTTGGAATAAATGGTTGCAGGAAATTAACTGATGTTTACGAAAGACCATTGATCGGTACGATCATCAAACCATCAATCGGCTTATCGCCGGAGCAAACAGCAGATATGGTAAAGACATTAGCTGAAGCCGGTATTGATTTTATAAAAGATGATGAGCTGCTTTCTTCTTCGGCCAATTCAAATTTCAATGATCGTGTTGACGCAGTGATGAAAGTCATTAATGCATACGCTGATAAAACAGGCAAGAAAGTAATGTATGCTTTCAACATCAGTGGGGAAGTAGATGAAATGTTGCAGCGATATGAAAAGATTGTAAAAAGCGGTGGAACCTGTGCAATGATCAGTATAAATAGTGTTGGTTTATCTGCAACAAAAAAAATATGTGATCAGCGACAACTGGCTATTCACGGGCATCGAAACGGATGGGGAATGATGACAAGACATCC
>DASYQG010000044.1:0-1915 GCA_036005825.1 Chitinophagaceae bacterium
ATCATGTTACTTTGGATCATTGTTCCACTTTGGTGGGCATTGCGGGTATTTAAAAAGAAAGATCTGTAATCCTATTTCTAAAATCATAATTCTCCTTGATGTTTATCAAGCAAAAAAAAGCTTTGAAATGATAGCTTTATACTGGGCTATTAAATTGTATTATCAATGGAAGGATTACAGGAATATTTGGTGCCTTATCTTATTTCCCAGGCTGCAAGCTTGATCATATTGATCGCTGCTTTTGGGAGAACCAGGTGGGCACGATGGCTCTTCGCCATATTGTTTCTTTGGGCATCTGCCACCAATATGTACATAGGGCTTACAGATCCGGATAGCTATTTAGATAATGCACGGTTTGCAATTCCATTGTACCAGGATTTTATCAATGGATGGTTTAGTCATTATAATCATATCATCATACCGCTGATCGCGGTTGGACAATTTTTTATAGCGATCGGCATGGTGTTAAATGGCTGGTGGGTAAAACTTGCTTGCATTGGCAGTATCATCTTTCTCCTTTGCATTTCACCATTAATGATAGCAGCCGCATTCCCTTTTTCCATCACCGTATCTATTGCGGCTTTTCTGATTTTGATAAATGATGATAAGAACTATATCTGGAAAAGGTCTGAGAAAAGCATGCTGATTATATAAAGGATTTGCATGTCTGATATTAATTATTAATGCGAATGATTAATATCAGTATGATTATAAAGATGCATGCGCAATTTTGTTTCAAACTAAATATTATGAATGAATCAATTTCTTCTTTGTCGCTTGCCCAGATAGTAAATAGCAATCACCAGGCTGCTTCAGTATTTGAAAAATATCATCTGGATTTTTGCTGTAAGGGAAAACGTTCACTGGAACAAGCTTGTTCCGAACAACAACTTTCTATATCAAAAGTAACGGAAGACCTGGAAAACATTTTTACAAAGGACAACAACAGTTCTGTTGATTTTGAAAAAATGAATTTGACACAACTTGCCGATTACATTGTCCAAACGCATCATGCATACGTAAAAAATGAAATGCCGCAGATCCATGCTTACCTGCAAAAGGTATCATCAAAACATGGTGAAAGGCATCCGGAACTTTATAAGATATTTCAAACATTTAATGCTGTAAAAGAAGAAATGGAAGGACACATGAAAAAAGAAGAACTGATCCTTTTTCCAAGGATTAAAGAACTGCAAAAACTTGCCAATAATGAGAATGCAAACCTACAACTGAACATTACTTACCTGCAATCTCCCATCACGGTAATGGAACAGGAGCATGATCACGCAGGCAGTTTACTGAACGATATAAGAATTCTTTCCAATGACTATACTCCGCCGCAGGACGCATGCACAACATATCGTTTGAGCTTTGCTGCACTAAAAGCATTTGAAATGGATCTTCATCAACATGTGCATCTTGAAAATAATCTCCTTTTCCCCAAATCAATTAATATGTTCAGGGAATTGCAAACAACTGTTTTTAATTAATATCTCTTATAAACAGGGAATTGATAAAAATCATTTGAAGAATTAGCATGAACATTTTTTTTAAATCTTTTAAAAAAGGATATTTGCATCTTAAATAATGATCCAACGCATCCTTTTGCAGCTTCCTTACGATTCTAGCTTATTCAGTTAAAAGTGCTTTTATGAAGAAATATTTGATTGCAATTAGTATTTTGTTCTTTACGACGGCACACTCTTCGGCCTGTGAAATATGCGGTTGTGGAGTTGGGAATTATTACATTGGAATATTGCCCCAGTTTAGGAGTCATTTTATTGGCCTGCGATATCACTACAACAAATTCAATACAAGGCTTGTAAGCGATCCATCACAGTATAGTAACGACTTTTATCAAACGGTCGAGTTGTGGAGCGGTTGGAATATTGGCAAGAAGTTTCAACTGCTGGCG
>DASYQG010000045.1:0-10572 GCA_036005825.1 Chitinophagaceae bacterium
GATTCCGTCCAATAACCATCTCCTGAAAACTGACTCCAGCTTCCAAATGACCAGTTCTGTGCAGTAGGTGGTTTGTAACAATCAATCCTTGCAGCCGAGCAATTCCAGAATAAGCTACTTGCAGCGGCCCATCCCGCACCATTTGCATCTTGTCCGCGATCATCAAATCGCAATGCATTACCATCCACGTTTACTACATCAAATAAAACGCCACTTGCCCAGCTATCAATAGCACCGCTGAAACTATATGCCGATATCGATTCACACTGCACGAACGCGTTGGGACCAGGAGCACAGTAACCAACAGCAAAATCATGATAGCCATTTTCAGCATAGCACCGCTGAAATAAAGTTTGCTGACCCGTAGTTAAAAATGTATAACGTCTTTGTCCACCTATTTCAGAAATTGGTGAAAGAGATTTGCAATCTTCAACTGTAACCCTTTTCGAAGTTTCTAAAACACTAACTGCACTGCCGGCGAAATATTGAAAGTTGACTTGTCTCACCCAACAATCCTCCGCGTTCTCAATATTAATAGCATTCCAGCGATGATCTTCATCTTTCAAATTAGTTTTAGGATAAACAGATACACAGTTTAAATTTTCAACGCCACAATTATTTATCCTTGAAACACGACAAACATACATGACACCCCCACCATAAATAGAATCGAGTGATGCAGTTAAAGGTGCATCAATTGTAATCAGATCACCATTTATGTTCACGATATTCCTGTCAAAATTGATGTCCCTGTCACCGGGCTTCCATCCTAATGCAGAGATCCCTCCGCCAAATTCAGCCGTTCCGAGATCGTTGATCCACTTTGCTGTTGATGGACGACGAATGATAACATGGTTACTGCCTAACTTAGTAGGCATTATTTTTTTGTCGACATGAAAACTTGTCGTATTGACAGGCACGTAGGAGTCAGTAATCGCAAATGCGCTTGAATCGGTAACCGACGGTTTTTGCCCAACAATTCTTATCAATGCTAATCTTCCTGTGCCTGCACCAATAATAGTTGTATTGGTTACACCACTGCCACGTAGCACAACACCTGAAACGGTAATTCGCAATTGCCCAAAAACTTCATAAGTTCCTTTTTGTAATAATACCGCTCCACGAAAACCATTTGCATCAAGAGGTAATGATGCCACATAATCCAATGCTGATTGGATTCGCAATGTTGCATCTCCTTTTGTAACAGGTACGACTACTTTAACAGGAATGGTTGGAATAGATTGTTCAGATGCTTTGTAACCGCAATAAGAAAAATCAGGAATGCGATTGCCAAGAGAATCGGGTGTGTAAATCAGTTTTCCTTTTTCAAATGAAAGAGGAACAACAGGCTTTTCCGGTTTTTGCGCCGGCAAAGCCTGTTGAAATATAAGAAGGGTTAGTAAGAGAAAATTTTTTTTGTATGTATTTGCGAGGCTCAATTAAATTAATCTTTCAAAAATGATGATTAAAGTTAGTATAGTTGAACACTTCGCTTCGCTCAGTACAGGCTGTGCGTCGCTAAGCGACGTTAGGTCAAGATACCAAAATCCGTTATCAAATTATTTTTTTGCGATCGGCGCAACATTTTTTTCATTGACAACACTATTTAAATAAATCTCAATATTGCTATATCCGTTTTTCCCGATCTTTCCTGCATCTGATGCATCTTTTGCATTCAATCCAATTTTAGTTTCGTATTCATCAGGCAAACCGTCATTGTCACTGTCCTTATATGGCGTGCCTTTGTATTCAGGATAACCACCAACCTGGCTCACATCAGTAATAATTCCTACTTTATAACTATCCAAGGCTTCACGGCGATACTTAAATTGTGTTGTAGGCGGGACAACGCCAGGTGACACAATTATTTTACCTGTACGAACCTGTTCAGTAATTCTTTTATCAACAGCATCTCTTACCGGCAATGTTGCTCCTGCATTATTCAAAACATATTCTTTTGCATCTTCTGCAGACATGATTGTAAGTTGTGTCATCGGCAATGGTTTGTCCCATTTCATATATGGCGTAAACTTACCGGCATTGGGCATCTCTTCGATTTGTACGCCACCGTTCCAGTTATCCTTTGTCACTTCGGGATATCCTTCCATGATATTTCCATTAACATAACAGCGACCATACACATGATGATCTAATTTACTTCTTCCACTTTCAGGTTTTAGAATCCGATGACCAACATTGTTATCTTTTGGAGTAGCCGGTCCCGGCCTGAAATAGTTATTGATGATATTATATTGTGCACGATAATCGCCACCGTCAACAGAACGATGAACCCAATTGAAGACAACATTATTTACAAAATTGAAAATACCATTCCAACCAACTGATGGATTACGTCCTGCATTGTTTGCCCAAAGATTTCTCATAAAAGAACAATTCTCTCCGCCCAGCGTACTTCCGAATGCATGGTTCCATGTATCCAATGCTTCACCAAAGATTGAATTTTGAATTGTGATATTAGCGGTTCCCAATTTTTCTTCTTGCGTTTTCCCGGTACTGTCATTATACATGTGACGGTACATGCTCATGTTCTCATCCAAACCCCACGATGCGCTTACATGATCGATCATAATATTACCAATGGGATTACCACCTATTGCATCGTCTCTTCTGCCTACCCATGTTTCACCACGGCGAAAACGCATATAACGAATGATAACATCATGAGTGTTGATCCAAACAGTTTCACCTGCTATACAAACACCATCACCAGGTGCGGTTTGTCCTGCAATAGTAATATAAGGAGCCCTGATGATCACAGGTGTTTTAATACGAATGATACCGGCAACATTGAATACAATTATTCTTGCACCTCCTTGTTCACATGCCCAACGAAAACTTCCGGGACCATCATCATTTAAATTTGTAACAACGATCACTTTTCCTCCACGACCACCAAAACTATATTTACCACCGCCTTCGGCACCGGGAAATGCAGCAATGTCTGATTGCGGGAGATCAGTTGGCCTGGTTGCAAAATCAATATACGGCTTACCATTTTCTGCTTCCTTCATAATGATCGGCCATGCAATAGCCCAAGCAGAATCGGAATGTTTTCGTGCTGCATTCAATAAGGAATCTGATTTGCGTTGAACATCTGCTGGTATTTCGGGATACTGTGCCTGAATATTAATTACTGTAAATAAGATTACAGCTGCTGCCATCAACTTTTTCATAGTCTGCATAATCATTAGTGTTTATTAGTATTATAGGACGATATTTCAATTGAAAACATGTGTTTAAAACAGGTTTAAAAAATAAAGAGAAGATAAATCTTCTCCTTATCTGTTCAGGGTTTTAATACTATTGAAGCGGATTGAATGCCCCACCAAAATTTATATTTTGTTGCAGGTTCGGATTATTAGTGATTGCCGCCAACGGTACCGGGAAGAAATAATACGTAGTTAAGAAATTGATGGGGTTCGAATCCAACTTGGTTGTTGAGTTTGTTCCATCGTGATTATTATTCCTTATAGTTTGAAAATAATTTGCCATCATGTTATCCAAATTCTGCACATCACGATAGCTTGCACTTGTAGGATCTTTCAATTGTGCTGCAGTTGGAATTCCTGTTCCTGTTCTTAAAACAATCCTTAATCTATTCCTGTACCAGCCAGTCAAATCCTGCATCCTTTTCCACCGATAAAGGTCCCAGAATCTTTTTCCTTCAAATGCAAATTCAATTTTTCTTTCTGATAAGATGGCATCGAATAATTGTGAACGTGACATTCCTGCTGTTAAGCCATATAAATTACCAGTTCCTGCAGTAATACCAGCTCTTTTTCTTACCGCAACTATTCCAGCATATCCTTCATCAGTAGTTCCAAGTTTATTAATACCAACTGCCGCCTCAGCAAGATTCAACAATACTTCGGCATAACGAATCTCCATCCAGTCGGTGCCGCTATATTGAGCATCGCCAAAAGTGAATGTTCCTTCCGCTACTGCTTTTCTACAATAGAAACCGGTATTGGTAGCATTTGCTTCGGTTGATTTTGTTGAAGTTTCATAATATGTCCAAAGCTTAAGATTTGCATTTCCATCTAATGGCCAAGTACATCCGTTATAGGCGATCGTTGCATCAAAACGAGGATCTCTATTTTTATAAAAAAGGGTATCATAATAAGTGAAAGATCCTGTTGCATCACCTGGCATCTTTCCATCTTTCATGGGGTAAGAACGAACTAATTCCCATGTAGGCAGGTTTGAACCGCTGCCATTCAGGTATTGCGGACGACATGATTTATCCCAGCCGTTATTTTTCTTTTGCTGATCACCGGTCGCCGTATTATAACTTGTTATCATTACTGCTTCCGGGTTGTTAACTTCAGAAAACCACATTGTTTTATAGTTACCGTTCAAACCGAATCCATTAGCATCCAAAATTGTTTTTGCCGCAAGATTTGCATCATAAGCAGCCTGCCATCTCGCAGGAAGGTCACTTGGATTAAACATCGGGCTTGCCCAGTAAAGTAGCACTCTGCCTTTGAATGCTGCAGCGGCACCTTTTGTAATTTTTCCCCAATCTGTTGATGCAGTCCATTTGCCCGGAAGATTTGAAATTGCGTAATCAAGGTCAGCAGTTATCTGTGCAAAACATTCAGATGTTTTATTTCTTGGCAACAATGCGGAATCTCTTGCCGCCTGTCCAACACCATCCAATGGAGTTAACACCAATGGCACGCCACCATAGATCCTTACCAAATCCCAGTAACGAAATGCCCTGAAAAATTTTGCCTGCGAAATAAATTTTCGCTTTGTAAAATCGGGCAGAGGACTATTCTCCATTGATTGTATGAATGTGTTAATCTGCCTTATTTTTCCCCAGTTAGTATTTGGCTGGGTGTTATTAGTATTCAAAGCCGTTCCGTAGTCTTTTGGTTCATCAGTGCCATAACTCATGGTTCCTTCCATGAACTTATTTCCTGAAGCCTGCCCTTCTTCCGATAATTGTGATTGAACACCGCTCAGGACACTGGAGGTATTTTGTCCGCCCCACAGCGGAAGATTATTGTCATAAAGATTATCCATATTAAGTTGAACCAATGCAGAATCAGTAAATACAAGGCTTGGCTCCAGCTTCGAAAGATCAGTTTTATCAAGCACCTTGTTACATGATGCCAAGCAAATAAACCCGATTATTGCTGTGAAAAGATTAAAACGTTTCATTATAAATAATTTTTTTGATTAGAGGTTTATGTTTAATCCTAAGCTGTACGACCTAAGCTGTGGAAATACATCGTATGATCCATTGGCATTATCCTTGTAACTATATGGATTAAAAAAACTAATCGGGTTAATACCTGTTAAGATTATTCTGACATAGTTAAATCCTGCTTTCTTTATAAGGTTTGTCGGTAAAGAATATGACAAGTTGAAGTTGGTTACTCTGAAAGTAAATGAACTTCTCCACCAGAAATCAGTCGCCACATCATAAGTGCCAACATAAAAAGGTGAAGGGTAAATTGCATCAGTATTATATGGATTCCAGTGATCAGTCCAGAAATCCGGGCGATTGGAATATGTTTCTGCTTTTTTTCTAGCCGCAGATTCGACGGAACCTATACCTCCCCAGTTCATTCCCATTACAACATCTAAACGAATGGTTTTATAAGCTACTCCCCAATTGATACCGAGGCCATAATGATTCTCTTGCTTGCTTTTTAAGAAATCCTGGTCAACGGTTGTGATTATACCGTCTGCTTTTCCATAATCACCAGTTGCAGTATTTTGTGGACCCCTGATATCCTGAAAGTATAACATACCTGGCTTTGGTGCCTGTCCAAAGATTGTATAGCTGGGATATTGGGCCAACCATGCATCCACTTCCGCTTGTGTTCTGAAAATTCCTAAACTATGATATCCCAAGTATCCCATATCGGTTGACTTGCCGGTTGGGTCAAGATATGTCCCTATATTTCCTTTGGCAACATCTACAACCAATTGCTTATTATCATACCAGCTAAAATTGGTTGTTACATGGTAGCTCCAGTTCTTGTTAATATTATCTTTCCACGTTGCAGTTGCTTCAAAACCGAATGTATTGACTTTTGCAAAATTCTCTGAAGGGATCGATGTACCTATAAGGATTGAAGGCGATGACGTTAATGCAGTCAGCATGTCTGAACGTTTATCAACAAACCCATCCAATGAAGTAGATAAACGATTTTTCAGAAAACGCATATCGATACCAACATTATATTTATCTACATTATCCCACTTCACTTCTCTATTTGCGAGGTCGACATTACTAACAACAGCTAGCCCCCTGTCACTGTTTCCACCGAATACAGCAGCTTTACCGGTTTGGATTGCATAGCTTCTTAACCATTGATAAGGTTTTGTTGCATCAAGTCCAAGGAAACCGGCAGAACCTCTTATTTTAAAAAAGTTGAAAATTTTAGTCAAATTATCAAAAAAGTGTTCTTCTGACAGCACCCAACCCGCAGAGAAAGAAGGGAAATAACCCCACCTGTTTTCGGGTGCAAAATTTTGACTTGCATCTGCCCTAAACTGTATTTCCAATAAATATTTGCTTGCATAGTTATAATTCAAACGACCAATATAAGCCAAACGACCAGCTTCAGATATAGTCTCATTTGATGCTTGTGCACCTGTAGCAAAATTTTGGTTATCTAAACCACCTGTTACCACACCATCAACCTGTCCCGCAACACCATCAGCAAATGATTCACTTTGTTCGTAACCGAATAATGCTCCTATTTGATGCTTGCCAAAAGTCCTGTCGTAATTAGCTGTTACGTTTAACTGATAAGTTTTTGCAATAGTTGGATTCAACCTTACCCTGTCTCCATTACTCAAACTCCATGATCTAACTACAGTTGTATCTAAGATATGACTATGTGCGCCAGTCATTGCAAATTGGTACACATCATATTTCGTTCCATATTGCTTACCCCATGCGTTACTAATATTCTTGTTGAAATTAGCCGCGGCTCTCAAACCCTTGATAAAAGGAAATTCATACGAAAGTTGCCCCTGGAAATTTATACCGGTACCATAAGTGCTTGTATAATTGTCAAGGTCATGAACTGCGAAATAATGATAGTTATTGATATTTGAATTAGTATTTGTTCCCGGTATTAATATTGGCAAGCCTTTAATATAAGGAGAGTAGAACGGTGACTCACCAACCAATGTCCTCCAGTCATTATCCAGGCTTTCATTACCTTGCTTATTAAATGTATTTTTCCGGTCTGACAAATTACCGCTCAACGATAAATTAAGTTTTAAGCCAGTAGCAAGTTTTATTTCAGTTCCTGATCTGAACGAATATCTATTATATCCCAAACCATCAAAATTGCTGTTCTGTGAACTAAAACTAAAACCAGCAAAATAAGTTGCCCTATCAGAGCCACCTGATATATTTAAGGTATGCCTTGTTTCAAATGATTTTTGCCATGCCTGGTCAAGCCAATTATAATTATTTGACTTAAAATGTTCAAGCTCATCATCCGTATACATTGCCGTCAATGCCGCAATTTGAGCCGGATCCCAGTTTTTTGAACCTGCATTATAATCATTCAACCATAATGCCTGTTCATAACCGCTCATCATCTTTGGCAGTTTTGCATCAGAAATTCCAAACGATCCGCTATAGGTTATGGAAGGTACACCAAGTTTACCTTTTTTAGTTTTGATAACAAGAACACCGTTGGAACCCAGGATACCATAGATAGCAGCTGATGCATCTTTCAATACTGTAATGCTTTCAACTTCTGATGCGTCTAGCAGATCAAAATCTGACTTAGATCTTATAATTTCATCGATCACATATAGCGGTTCTTTTGAACCTCCATCTTTAGATAAAAAAATGGGGTTACGAATTGTAATTGTCGCAGGTTCACCTGGACGGGCAAAACCACCGGCTACACTAACTCCAACAACCTGGCCTTTTAACGCCTCTGACAAACTACCCACCGGAAGGTCTTGTATTGCTTTAATATCAACAACACCTACAGAACCGGTGAGGTGAGACCTCTTTTGCGACCCATATCCAACCACCACAACTTCATCCATTGATTTTTCAGCCGCGGTCAGTTTTATTTCTACGTTATCATCTGTACCAGCCTTTTTTTCAAATAAGACAAACGATACGTGGGAAAATGTGATTATAGATTCGGGTGATGGAGTTTTGATACTAAACAAACCATCAGCGTTAGTGACAGTACTAATAGTGTTGTTTTTGATTTTTACAGTCACTCCCTGAACAGGTTTACCATCAGGATCAATTACTTTTCCTGATACCGTTCTTTCCTGAGCAACTACTGATGAGCTTACCAGTAGGAAAAAGAACCCCAACAGCAGTTTGGTTAGGTTGAGACAATTCATATGGTTATCATTTTTTATTTTATGAGATATGTGCAATCGTCATTTTCCTGTGCCGCTCTTTTTTGCAGCTTCTCTTTCTTTTATCCTTTGCTGCCAACCTTTCTCTTCCACTTTCATATCATAGCCCTGCGTTGAAAGATAGTTGTTGATCCTTCCTTTGTATTTTCCGAAAACCTTGTGTTTATCTTCTGATGAACCTTCGTCCATTGCCAGCTCTCTTGCTTCTTTGAGCCAGTTATAGATCTTTTCTTTTTGTTCACCTGTCAATGCCGGTATCATATCCAGGTACGCTGTATAAGTTATAGGCATTACACGATAGGTCATTCCATCTTTTATCTTTTCAATTTGTTCATCGGTCAATGTCTTTTGAAGCTTTGCGATAAATCCTTTGTGCAATTCTGAAAGTTGAGATGTTTTTTTCTCTTCTTCGATCCTGATCCGGCTGCTTCTTTCATCACCTGCCAATTGAAGTGAGTTGATCGCAGTTATTGATTCTTTTATTTTATCATGAACTTTATTAAGATCAAAATATTGATCAGTCAAAAGATCAACCACGTTATTATATTTTCCTGAATCTTTTAATTCAAGAGTATTTACAATTTTTACAGAGCGATCATGGAGAGTTTTCCTGAAATCAGTTTCAGTTTGCGCTTTAGCAACAAAGGCGCTTAAAGAAATAATTAAACAAATGATAAAGTTTTTAAAAGAGGCCGTATGAAATAATAGAATAAAGGATTTTCGGTTTTTATAACCGTCCTTCAAATTGAATCTGCTGCTTGTATAATTAAACTGTTTGAAGATGTTCATACGGCCTGCTTAATCGTGATTCTTAAATGAATTTTAATTTTTCACTTAACATGCTAAAGGTACATGGACAGATAGGGCGCAAAAATGTAAGGTTTTGCTATAAAGATGTATTATTTTACTATTAGTCTTATTGTTATTTCCGGGAACGATTGCGTAGCCTTTTTCCTATCTATCAGTTGTTTCGAATGGTTATTGAAGCTGAAGAAATGCCCGGGCTGGTGGCCATTAATGTAATATTTCCCTTTTTTTTAGTGGATTGAATTATTGCCAATGCTAAACCATTCCAGCATTTTCGTTTATTGCCTTTCAAAGAAATAGTATCCGCCTGGTAACCATTATCGGTGCCGGCTAATACTCCGTTGCCAATAATTGAAAATTCAATGAGGTTATTTGCGTAAGGAATTAAATTTCCCGTCCTGTCTAAAATTCTTACCGTAACAAAAGATAAGTCTTTTCCATCTGCTTTCAGATTTTTTTTGTTCGCTGTTAATTCAATCCGGACAGCTTCACCTGCAGTTTTTATTTCTTTGGTTAGAATTATTTTTCCATTTTTCCAGGACACCGCTTTCAATGTTCCCGCTTCGAATTGCACACGCCACATTACATGCAGGGTGGTATCATTTTTTTTTCGACGTCCTAATGACCTTCCATTTAGAAATAATTCCACTTCATCTGCATTATTATAATATGCCCACACATCTACTACTTGGCCAGGCTTCCAGTTCCAGTGCGGAAAAATATGCAATACTGGTTTGGTTGACCATTCAGACTGATACATATAATATATATCCTTTGGAAAACCTGCCAGATCAACGATACCATAATAAGAGCTTCTTGCAGGAAATTTTGGATAAGGCATTGGCTCTCCCAAATAATCAAATCCACTCCATACAAATGCGCCGGCTATATGCTGATTATTTTTTACAGCCAGCCATGATCTTTCATGAGTGTTGCCCCAATATGCATAGGTATTGTCATAAGCAGCACAGGTAAAATCTTTATTAGCAGAAAATGTATCCTGTACTTTAAAATTTGGTGGCCAGATATGGATACTGTCTGAAGGAAATTCATAAACACCTCTTGTTTCTAATGCGGATGCTGTTTCCGATGCAATAAATTTTTGCCCCGGAAACCGTTTTGGCAACTCTGCATAATCATAGTCTTTATAATTAAATCCAAGAACATCCAGGGCATTTGCTTTAGTAATGAAATTCTTTTCAGGAAATGTTTCAGTTAATGCTGTTGTAACTGGCCGGCTTTTATCAAGGCTTTTGATTATCGAAACCAATTCTTCTGTAATAGTTGTTCCGGCGCTATCAAATTGTTCTCTTATTTCATTTCCAATACTCCACATAATAACAGAAGGATGATTACGGTCACGCAACACCATTGCTT
>DASYQG010000046.1:0-10306 GCA_036005825.1 Chitinophagaceae bacterium
TACCCGGACCTGATTTTGTAGATCGCATATGGATAAAGAGTGATAGAAACCCGCAGGTCCTTCGTAACCTTCAACTGATGTATAATACTGGCCGGTTAGCAAATACCGGATACTTATCTATCCTTCCGGTTGACCAGGGAATTGAACACAGCGGTGGAGCATCCTTTGCAAAGAATCCAATTTACTTTGATCCTGAAAATATCATTAAGCTTGCAATCGAAGGTGGATGCAATGCAGTTGCTACCACATATGGTGGCTTAGGTTTCCTATCAAGGAAATATGCTCACAAAATTCCCTTCATTGTAAAAATTAATCATAACGAGTTTCTCACTTATCCAAATAAGTTTGACCAAATAATGTTTGCATCAATAAAATCATGCTGGAATTTGGGTGCGGCAGCAGTTGGCGCTACAATTTATTTTGGAAGTGATGAATCAGCAAGACAGATTCAGGAAGTAAGCAAGGCGTTTGAAATGGCGCATGAGCTTGGAATGGCAACCATTCTTTGGTGTTATTTAAGAAATCCTGCATTCAAAACAAAAGAAAAAGATTTTCATGTATCGGCGGACCTCACAGGACAAGCGAATCATTTAGGTGTTACGATCGAGGCAGATATCATCAAACAAAAACTTCCGGAAAATAATGGCGGTTATCTTGCATTAAATACAAAAGAATCTGCTTATGGTAAAAATGATCCCCGCATTTATTCTGAATTATCTTCTGACCACCCAATCGATCTTTGTCGCTACCAGGTTGCTAATTGTTATATGGGTCGTGCAGGATTGATCAATTCAGGTGGTGCATCATCCGGTGCAAGCGATATGGCAGAAGCTGTAACGACTGCCGTGATCAATAAAAGAGCCGGAGGTATGGGATTAATCAGTGGTCGCAAAGCATTTCAACGGCCAATGAAAGAAGGTTCAGAAATTTTAAATGCAATTCAGGATGTCTACCTGGATAATGATATAACAATTGCTTAATAAATTTCTTTTTTTAATAACCCGTTAACATTACCTAACGGGGTTATTTTTTGAGTATTCTTTATTTAAAAATGGTTACAACTGGCAACTTTTGTTTTACTAACACCGATATAATAAAAAATCGGCTTTCTGTAAAAACATATTTATGAAAAAAGGTGTCCTGGTCAGTTTGTTAGCATTTCTTCTAATCGCTTCATGCAGTAAAAGTGGCGGTGGAGACGGAGGCGGCGGTGGCACTGGAGGTGGTGGTGGCACAATAGATTGTACTGGTGTAGCAAGTGCATTTGCGTCGAATGTTAACCCAATTATACAATCAACCTGTGCGACAGATGCTACATGTCATGGTGCAGGTAGCGCAAATGGACCCGGCCCATTACTAACTTACTCTCAAATTTCTAGTGCAAGTGTTACGATCAAAACAGCTGTTGCCAGTGGCTTAATGCCAAAAACCGGAACGCTGACTACCGCACAAAAAAACTCTATCATTTGTTGGATAAATTCCGGCTCTCCTAATAATTAAATCTTTTTGCTTTCATTATGCCTCAACAAATGCTTCTTAGAATTATGAGGCATTTTTGTTTAGTAACTAGCTTTTGAAATTCTATTAAGCTTTTGTGCAGCCTGCGCTGAGAATCGAAACGACGAATGCGTCGCACTCTTGTGCTGAATTGAATCTATTCAGCATTTGTTCACCCCAATTTGGAATTTTAACATGATCGAAGTACTTCCCCGGATTCCCGAACAATAAATGCTTCATTTGGGGTGGATAAGAGATGACTAGAATTACCAATGTACAAGAGTGCGACGCAACAAAGATGATCAGGGAATAGAAGTTGGGTGCATAAAAAACTATCAAACGTTCAATTAAAAAACTTCGAACTTCAATCCTAAAACTTCAAATTTCAGAATCCCTATATTTGTGACCACTCAAAACTTTTTGCATGGCAAAACAGGTAGAAGATTTTGATTCCAACCTGGCTGGTGAAGAAGGAAAAGAATCGACAAGGACAAGCTGGTTTAAACGAATAAGAAAGGGGATCCTGACGGGTACGCATGAAAAAAAGGAAACACCGGAAGGGCTGTGGACCAAATGCCCTGAATGCAATTTTATTTGTACATCAAATGAACTGAAAGAAAATCTTTTTGTTTGTCCGAAATGCAGTTATCACCATCGTATAGGCAGCGAAGAATATTATTCCATTTTATTTGATGACAATCAATACACCGAACTTTTTGAAAATATTCGCAGCAAGGATTATTTGGAATTCACAGACTTGAAACCTTATAAAAAAAGATTGGAAGAGATCTGGACTAAAACAGATCTCAAAGATTCGATGCGGGTAGCTGTTGGTAAAGTTAGCGGCAATGATATTGTGATCGCCTGCATGGATTTTGAATTTATCGGTGGAAGCCTTGGCAGCGTAATGGGTGAAAAATTTTCAAGAGCAATTGATTATTGCATTGAACATAAATTGCCATATATGGTAATCTCAAAGTCTGGCGGCGCAAGAATGATGGAAAGTGCTTTTTCATTGATGCAGCTTGCAAAAACCAGTGGCAAGCTTTCTCAACTTAGTGATGCAAAACTTCCTTATATCTCTTTTTTAACTGATCCGACATTTGGTGGTATCTCTGCCTCCTTCGGTATGTTGGGTGATCTGAATATTGCAGAGCCCGGTGCATTGATCGGCTTCGCAGGACCAAGAGTTATTAAAGAAACAATTAAAAAAGATCTGCCTCCCGGTTTTCAACGCAGTGAATTCATCCTTGAACACGGCTTCCTAGATTTTATCGTTCCAAGAAAAGAACTGAAAGATAAGATGACGAAAGTGTTGTGGATGTTTAAGAATTAATAAGCAATTGCAATATGATAAAGATTGTTTCCCTTTTTGCCTTTGTGATAATCGCAATTAACTCCTTATCACAAAAAACTGTTTTTAAATACCCGATTGAATTTAGTAAAGGAGCTTTCGAAAAAAGAGACTATGATTCTTACTACTTAAATGATCCCGTTTCACTAAATTCTATGCTAGTGTTGAAGGATAATAAAAAGGCCGAATATCTTTTACTTGACAAAAACATGAAGCTTGTTTCAAAGTTTTCACCGGTCGATGGTCTTACCAATACAGTTTTTAAATTTGATGAAGAACATTATATGGGTGGAACGGCAAGTGATGATAAATTTTATTTTATATACGTAGTAGTCAATAAAAAGCTGGGAGGGGGTAATTCTGATATTTACATTGAGACAGTGGATGCAACTAATACCCTGGTTTCAAATAAAAAATTATTTGAAACACCAAAAGGTGAAAAACCACTTGCATCGTTCAGCAACTATGGCCAATACTTTTCTATTACAGCTGAAAATGAAACCAATCAGTTGAAATTTTATCATCTCAATTCGAAAGGCGAACTGATACAAAAATCAATTACTGTTACGCCTTCCGCAAATAAAAAGAGAGATAAACTATCTGAATATCTAGCCGGAATAAAAGTAATTAATGAAGACGATGAGACAGGTCTTGAAACAGGAACCGAAAAGGCAAAACTATTTCACACAAAGGAACAATTGGTTTTTGTGATCAATGAAGGGGATGAACCGACAAGGATTATTTCCGTAGACACAAAAACATTTATTGCATCCGAGAAATTTATTGATCATAGCCAGTTACTCGCTGGTGGTGATAAAGGGAAGTCTTATGTTAACAGTTTTTTGCTTGACGACAAACTATTTTCACTGGTACTGAATAAAAAAAATATTCAAATCGCGACTTATGATATTGCCAGTGGTAAACAATTAAAGAATTTTGAAATAAGCGAATCAACAAATATTGCATTTGCAAAATATCCGTCGCATGAAGAAAGAAAAGGAAAAGATTTTCGGGAAAAAGATATCGATGATATAAAAAAACTGATCAAATTTTTTGATAAAGGATCAGAGGCCATCGTAGCAACACAGGATAAAAAAGGCAGAATTATAATTACAATTGGCACTTATGACCCGATTACTCCTCCAAGCAGTGTTGGAAGTTATCAGAAACAACCAGATCTTTTTGAAGGCACAACACATAATGCATCTGGCGGAGCCATTCCGATAATGCGTAGCATGCCTTATCGCTATGTACCCGGATCGCCAATTTATACTTCACAGCTTGCCAATTATTATTCATCAACCACTTTTAAACTGATGCTTGACTCTACCGGAACCAACCTGGTAAGAGGCTCAGCTCCTATTTCTGTAAACAGCCAGATAAAAGATTACATGAATGAAGTGGATACAAAAGCAGAAGCAAAAAATCAATTTAGCGTTAACCAAAAGCAATACTTCGGATACTACAGTAGAGAATTAAAAACCTACATGATCGAAGAAATAATTATCCGCAAATAAAGATCTTATTTTCACACTGTGACAGAAATTAAAAACCGATCAGCCTTTCACGAATATTTTTTCGACAATAAATATGTCGCAGGAATTGTATTGACCGGAACCGAAGTAAAATCTTTAAGAGAAGGCAAAGCAAGTTTCAACGATAGTTATTGCATCATTCATAAAGGCGAGATGTGGCTCAAAAGTTTACACATTGCTGAATACTCTCATGGAACTGTAAACAATCATGATCCGGTAAGAGACAGGAAGCTGCTTTTACAAAAAAGAGAAATAAATAAAATAGAAGGAAAGCTGAAAGAAAAAGGATACACATTGATCCCACTCCGTATCTTTTTTAATGAAAAGAACTTAATTAAAGTCGAAATTGGTCTTGGTAAAGGCAAAAAACTCCACGATAAACGGGAAACTATTAAAAACCGTGATGTGGAGAGAGAAATGAAACGTTTCCTCAAGTAATTTTTCGGGTAAAACTGCGTTATACTTAAGCACAGTTTTTGAATAATCTTCCTGTTCCATGAAAAGACCGTTTCTCCTCATAGCGTTGTTATTCACCTTACAAGTTTTTTCTCAATCACCAACCGGTTATTGGTATGGAGCAGCGAATGTAAAATTGAAAAATACTTACAGTAATTATTTGGTTGAACTTATTCTTGAACAGGATAACAACAATGTAAAAGGTGTATTGAATTATTTTTTTAAAAATACTTATCGCAGCATCCCGATCCGGGGCACTTATAATTCCACTACAAGACTTGTTTACATTTCAAATATCCCTGTCTCCTATTATGGTTCGTATTATAATCGGGATGTTGACTGTGCAATGAATTTTGCAGCAACATTGAGAGTTTCGCAGGTTAATTCAGTATTGAAAGGATCTTTTTTAAGTAAGCCTGAATATAAATATACCTGTCCGGAAATATTGTTCACACTTACGCTAAATACTGATTCGTTAAAACAGGATTCAGTAAAACAGGCGATCAGGATATTAAAAGAAACCTACCAGGTGTGGCGACCTTCAGAAGCGGATACAATAGCAGCTGTGAAAATTCAACCAAGAAATGTGGTCAATTATGTTGTGAGTAACCAATATAAGGAAAGAGAAAAAGTGGTTGCCCAGGAATTAATTGTCGATGCTGATTCCATCAAAGTTGATTTTTATGACAACGGCGAAATTGACGGAGATTCTATTTCCGTTTTTTTGAATGATAAACTGATCGCTTTTAACCGGATACTCACAACGAGATCTGTTCACTTTGATATTCCGCTGGATTCAACAAGAGAGTTTAATGAAATAACAATGTTTGCTGACAATCTAGGATCTATTCCTCCCAATACAGCCTTAATGATCGTAAATGATGGAAAGAAACGTTATGAAATAAGACTTACCAGCAACTTAGAAAAGAATGCGACCATTAGGATCAGGAAAAAGAAAGCTGATAATAAACCTAACCAATCATCACTAAAATAATTCTGGCTGACTGCTGCCTTTTGGTTTTACCCATTCCATTTCTACACTCTTACTATAATCCAATAATCTTGTTCCAACAGTTTTCCAACCTGATAACTCTACAGCTTTTTCCAATTTCATTTTTCCTTTTCTTATTTGTGCACCCCTGCCCTGCTGCACTGCCAAAACCGGTTCAGCGTCAGTTGTAACTGCTTCCACATAATTGCCTTCCCCTTCTTTAATAAAAAGGAATTTATTCTTTAAAGTAGTTGTTTCGATCTTGAACCGTTTTGCCATGTATTGCTTTTTATCCATGTCGGCATAAACAGCAGTGACGATTTTTTCAGGATCAAATTTTTCGATCAGCAATACTTTTTCTGCATCTAATTTCTGCGTGAGTTCCTGGTCAGTTATTTCATAATTACCATCATTATATACAACCAATATTTTATCATCAGCATCAAACATTCCGAGATACTGGCCTTTTTCATCAACATTCAATCTTCCAAACTGGTCATCGTACCAAAGTTTTTTGCCGGCGATCGTTGATTTGCCGGCTTCTTTTAATTTAACACCGTCGGCTTTTATTGGATATTTTGTTACGGTAATACCCTTGCTGCTTCGTCCCATAATTTCCAATTCGGCAAAGTTGTATTCAAATTCCTTTTTATGGGCTTTGGATCCGGGAGTTAAAATAATTCTCACAATTTCAGCTTCGGCATTTGGGTTCACACTTAAGTAATGCACCTTACTCTTCTCGTGTTCTTTAGCAATAAAATATTCCTTATCTCTTGTTACACCCGTAACATTAAATCGTTTTGCAAAACTTTTACCATTTGTACCATCCATATAGATCATATTATAAGTAGTACGTTCGTCATTCTTCTGGAAAACTGCTGCATGAAGAATATCCTTGCCTATATATGTCTTCTCTCCCACTTTCACCACTTTCATGATACCACCCTTAGTAAAAACTATAATATCATCAAGATTGCTACATTCAACAACAAACTCATCTTTACGTAAGCTTGTACCAATAAATCCTTCTTCACGATTCATGTAAAGCCTTGTATTGGCAATAGCAACATGCTTCGCTTCGATCACTTCAATTGTTTTGATCTCTGTCTTTCTTTCCCGATCCTTCCCGTATTTCTTCAAAAGGTTTTCAAAATAAGCAACTGCATAATCAACAAGATTCGCGATATCATGTTTCACTTGTTTGATATCCGCTTCCAATCCTTTTATTTGATCATTCAGTTCATCGATATCAAGTCTGTAAATCCTTCTTACTGGCTTTTCAGTAAGCTTAATAATATCTTCTCTTGTAATAGCTCTCTTCAGTTGTTTTTTAAATGGCCTAAATGCCTCATCAATTGCTTCCAACACTTTATCCCATGTTGCATGTTTCTTCTCAAGTTCTTTATATATCTTTTCTTCAAAGAATATTTTTTCCAAAGAAGTATAATGCCATTTCTCCTGTAGCTCTGCCAATTTTATTTTTAATTCTTGTTCAAGCAGATCCTTTGTTTTATCAGTAGAAAGTTTAAGCAGATCATTTACTGCAAGGAACTGTGGCTTTTGATCAACGATCACACACGCATTAGGAGAAATCGAAATTTCGCAATCGGTAAATTTATATAACGCATCAATTGTAATATCAGGAGAGATGCCCGGTGCCAAGTCAACCTGTATCTCTACATCAGCTGCAGTATTATCCGTTACTTTTTTGATCTTGATCTTTCCCTGATCGTTTGCCTTTACAATTGAATCCATTATTTGCGTAGTAGTAACTCCATAAGGCACACTTTTGATCACTACAGTTTTCTTATCAAGCTCTTCAATATGTGCTCTTACTTTTACTTTACCACCTCGCTTTCCCTGGTTGTATTCATCCACATCGATCTGTCCGCCAGTTTGAAAATCCGGATAGAGTTCAAATCTTTTTCCACGTAAATATTTTATAGATGCATCAATCAGTTCACAAAAATTATGTGGGAGAATTTTTGTTGCAAGGCCAACAGCGATACCATCCGCGCCTTGTGCCAGTAACAATGGAAACTTCATTGGCAATGTAACCGGTTCATTCTTTCTTCCATCATAACTTAATTGCCACTCGGTTGTTTTAGCGTTAAAAGCAACCTCTAAAGCAAATTTGCTTAAGCGACCTTCAATATATCTTGGTGCCGCTGCATCATCACCCGTTCTTACATCGCCCCAGTTGCCCTGTGTTTCTATCAGCAGATCTTTTTGTCCAATATTCACCAACGCATCACCAATACTCGCATCACCATGAGGATGATACTGCATAGTTTGTCCGATAACATTTGCTACTTTGTTGAAACGGCCGTCATCCATTTCTTTCATCGCATGAAGAATGCGACGTTGCACTGGCTTCAGTCCATCTTCAATAGCCGGTACAGCTCTCTCAAGAATTACATAAGATGCATAATCAAGAAACCAGGTTCTGTATTGGCCCGGTAAACCGGCTTCATTATTTTGGATATTGGAAGCTTTAACTTTTGCCATTCGTGATATAGGATTTCAATTATTGATTATTTAATGTATCAGCCTCAACATTTGCATTTTCTGACTGACTGCCAGGTTTACGAACATCGAACTCTTTCCATCCTCCATCTACATTACCCATTATTTCGATCTTTCCAGCACTAATTAATTGCTTCATTCGCCACATGATAAACACATCGCCTGTCTTAATTTTCATGCGATGTAATGTATTTGACAAAGCTCTTGTCGCTTTTTGCCAATCAGCTGTGATGTTTTTTAAAATTTCACTGTCGTAAAATGAGTCTTCTTTAGCAACGATCTTTTTACCTCCTTCTAAAATCCTAACTGTCGCATTTTCATCACTCAGTTTTTTCCATTCATCAGGATCAACCTCAAACTCACTTAAGGTGATTTGTCTTGCCAGTTTTTTTGCTTTGACAACTTCTTTTGGAAGAATATTATGAACAGACCATGGATAAAACAATTGGCCCTTCTCGTTTATAAAGGGAAGATTGTTTAAATACAAGATCATAATTCTTCCCTGGTAAGCCTTCAATTGCGGCATCAGCCAGTAATAACCTGTGACATCATGCTGGTTTTGTCCCATCCAGATCCAGGCTTCCAGGGATTCATCGGCATCTAATTTTTCTTTAATTAATTTTACTGTTTCGCGGTCATCAAAAGTGCCCATAACTTTTTCATAAGGAGAACCAGCTAATAGTTCTTTCCACCAACTCATTCTTGCATCCCAACCTTCGGCTGTGTCAATATCCTTTAAGGGGCCAACACCCCATTCGTCCTTAATTTCCATTACTTCGCCTTGCAAAGTTTCATCAAGTTTCATTGCTTCTTTTAGCAACTGTACATCGTCTTGTTGAAATACAATATGTAGCATACTTACTTTTTTATTTTTACTGCTAAAAACAAATAATTGTTTGCTGCGCCAATTACTTCATAGTTCACATAAAAGCTTTCGGTAAATATTTTAAATGCCATGAACTCATGTTTCGGCACTGCAAATTCATCAAATAAAAGAATATCACCATCATTTAGGAAACGATACAGCTGTGATAAAGAAAATAAAGTGGCACTGAAAAGGTCCGCATCAAGATGAATTAATTTTTTCCTTTCACTTTTATATTGTTCTAGAAATGGGACTAACGTATCCTGGAAAAGTCCTTTATAAAAATTTGCTCTTGCATCAATAATATTTAAAGATTCTAACGCAACCGCCATCGAACCTTTTCCGAATGGACCAAAACTCTCAGGCAACCCTTCAAACGTATCAAAGCCATAAAATTTTGAATTTGTGTTTTTATTATGCTCCAGCCACCACTTAAAAGAATGCCCGCCGCAAACGCCAAATTCAAAATAATCTATTGATGAGTTATCAAGCTTTTCTGTTTTGCTTACTTCTTCATATAACTTAAGTCGTCTATTATAATCCCAATTATTCTGAAACCAGTCATTGTAACCGTTCACATTTGTTTTACTTCTCCATTTACTCAGCTTGCTCATGTGATAAGCATTCAAAAAAAATCCGGTAAATGGCTCGAAGACCCCATGAAGTTTCCACCTCATGAAAAGTGATTTGGATTTTCTTATGATATCTAGCCTGGTCAATGATATTGTTGATTAGAATTACAGAACCTTGAAGTGTGCGACGCAACAAAAGTTTAATAGAATTATCAAAGCTGGTAACATCAAACTCCAAACTTCAAACCTCAAACCACTTCTTCAACTTTGTCCAATTCAATTTTTAAATTCTCAATAATAAACTCCTGTCTCTCCGGCGTGTTCTTGCCCATATAATACTCCAGCAACTGCTGAATATGATCGCCATGTTCCAGCCGCATCAATTGTTTGCGCATATCGCCTCCAATGAACATCGCAAATTCATCAGGGCTGATCTCGCCCAAACCTTTAAATCTTGTGATCTCGGGTTTGCCGGTAAGTTTTTTTACAGCTGCCTGTTTTTCCTCCTCA
>DASYQG010000047.1:0-6415 GCA_036005825.1 Chitinophagaceae bacterium
CCACTAAATCCATTTGGCATAAATGATCTTACTCCTTCATCATTTGCAGGTGTCCAGTTAATAGTTAATCCATGTGATAATATCAATCCTCCACCAACTAGAATTACCAATGTAACGATGGCGAGTTTTAATATCACCATTACGTTGCTGAAATTGCGGCTCTCTTTTATGCCACGATAAACGAGATAAGTAATTAAAAGATTTATAACAATCGCGGGCAGATCTAAAATCAAGCGAAGACTTCCAAGCATTGGAGCCGAATTCCAGGCGTTGATCAATTCTGTATTAGAACTATTACTCAACACTGCTTTATGTGCCTCGGCATAGCTACAAGTAAGATAATCTGGAATATGAAGATTTACTTTATGCAAAAAAGAAGTGAAATAATCACTCCAACTGAATGCGACATAAATATTACCAATGGAATATTCCATGATTAAGGCCCAGCCGATTATCCAAGCAAATAATTCCCCAAAACTTGCATACGCATACGTATATGCGCTGCCTGCTACAGGTATCCTACTGGCAAACTCTGAATAGCAAAGAGCAGTAAATGCACAGGCAATACCTGTAATAACAAAAAGAAGGACAACACCGGGGCCACCGTTGAAAACTGCCTGGCCAAGCGAACTGAAGCTTCCTGCGCCAATGATAGCTGCAATCCCAAAAAAAGTGAGGTCCCGAACTGTAAGTACTCTTTTTAATCCATGTGCATGCACCTCTGTATCGCCTTTTTCAGCATCAGTAAGAATTGAATCAATTGTTTTGCGGCGAAACAATGAATTAGCCATCAGCGTTGGTTTTGAAAGTTCAAAATAGGGAAAATTTTGAAAGCAGGGTTTTAATATTACCAGATCTCAGGATTTCCTGTTGTTGACAAAAATCAGGTGAAATGTTAACTGGCCTCATAATTGAAAGACCTGTAAAGAGAGAATTTTGTGTAAAATAATTGATATGGAAGCTACAGTTAAACATTTATATGCTCATCACCTGCATGACACCAAAGTATCTGCATGGAAAAAATTTATTAATTGGTGTGATAGCCAGGAAGAATATCGGCTCGGCTGGCTCGGAGCAGCGATTACCCTTCATGGTTGTGTGCTGACCATATTTACCATGTTTGCAGTAATACTTGCGGGAAACCATTTTATTTTCTGGCCATTCATTATTGGAGGCATGGGAATTACACTTGTTGTGAACCTGGCTGCCATGCCAACTAAAATAACAATACCTGTTTTCTTTTTTAGTGTGTTCGTGGATCTTGTGATCATCATAAGCTGTATCGTTATCGGTTTTGATGCCAGCGGTACAATGATCTAGAAATCTCTTTGAACCAGGAAAAGAGCCAGCTCCCTAAGTGGCTCTTTTCTTTTTGACAAAACAGCAATATCTTCTAAATGATTCAGCGCTTCATCAAAGTATTGATTTTTCAATTGCAAAGCCCATTCATCGGCTTTGCAATCTTTGTAAAGACTTACAACTTTTTCAACCTTATTGGACGGGTTTGTATTTATTAATTTTTCTAAATCTTTTTTGTGAGAAGGGGACTCCAAGGCATGAATAAGGAGAAATGTTTTTTTATTGGCTAAAATATCTCCGCCCACTTGTTTACCTGTTTTACTTTTATCACCAAATGCATCGAGATAATCGTCCTGCACCTGGAAAGCAATTCCTAACTTTCTTCCAAACTCGTATAAAAGGTTTTGATTTCTTTCGCCTCCGCCGCCAAGTAACGCCCCAACTTTCAAACTTGCTGCCAGCGCCACTGATGTTTTAAGCTCGATCATCCGCAAATAATCATTCATACTTACATTATTCTTAGATTCATAATCCATATCCATTTGTTGCCCCTCGCAAACTTCGATTGCTGTTTTATTAAACAATGACAAAACTTTACTCAGGTATTTTGAAGAAATTTTATTCAAATATTCGTAAGCTTTTACCATCATTACATCGCCGGCAAGTAAAGCTGTACTATCATTATATTTTGTATGAACTGTTTGCTTTCCTCTTCTCAAAGGAGCTTTATCCATTATATCATCATGTATCAATGTAAAATTGTGAAAAAGTTCGATCGCAGTAGCGGCATGCCATGAATCGGGAATAATTTCATCAAACAACTCGTTGCCCATAAGACATAGAACGGGTCTTACCCGCTTGCCCCCGAGTTTTAAAAAATATTCATTAGGCTCATATAAAGAGGCCGGTTGTTCTGGAAAATGCCTCGTATCAAATTTCTCAGCAAATTGTTTTGATAATGTTTCGAATGATTGCATATAGTTGTTTTACCGCAAAGGCGCAAAGCTTACGCAAAGATTTATAAGTTATTTACTATACGTTTAATCCCATCTTTAATTAAGACCACATTAAAATTAACCAACAAGCCCAATTTACAACCCGACAATTTAAGATATGTTATTACTTGTGCTTTATGAACATCATTCAGTGCTTCTACAGCCTTCACTTCAATAACTAATTTGTTCTCTATTAAAAAATCCAGTCTATAACCAATTTCCATTTTAATAGTTTCATAAAAAAGTGGCAACGGTTTTTGTCTTTCTACAAGTAAACCTGTTCTTGATAATTCATAAAACAAACACTCTTCGTAAGCACTTTCCAGCAAACCGGGACCTATATTTTTATGCACCTTAAAAATACAATCCACAATAATCTTTGAAAGTTCATTTTCATTCACCTCTTTGCGAAATTTATTTTATTCTTTGCGACTTTGCGGTTTACCCTTTTTCTTCTTTTCTTCTTTCAATCCACTTGCCACCACCCACTCATAATCCAATTGCCTCTTTGTAAGATTGGCTGCAATCACTTTTATCCAGACTTTATCACCCATTCTGAAAGTTCTGCCTGACCGGGTACCAACCAAACAATAATCTGTCTCTACGTGTCTGAAATCATCATACTCAGATAAACTGTTTATACTAACAAGACCCTCGCATTTATGTGCAACCGTCTCTACCCAAAATCCAAAGGATGAAACGCCGCTGATCACTCCCTCAAACTCATCACCTAAAAAATTCTGCATATACTCAACCTGTTTGTACTTATTAGCAGCCCTTTCCGCTTCCATCGCACCTCTCTCTCTATCACTACAATGCTTGCATTTTTCTTCGATCTTTTTATCAATAATAAAATTATTATCCAAAGCCTGTTCAAGTATCCGGTGCACCATTACATCGGGATAGCGACGAATAGGTGAAGTAAAATGACAGTAATGTTCAAAGCCCAAACCATAATGCCCTACATTTTCGGTTGTGTACTTTGCCTTTGACATAGTTCTTATTCCCAATTGCTCCAGTACATGCTGCTCGGGCTTACCATGTACTTCTTTGAGCATATGATTAAACGACGAAGCAATCGCATCTGGGCTTGAGATATCGAATTGATGACCGAATTTTTTTGCAAACGCAATAAACGGCAATAGCTTTTCTTCATCAGGATCATCATGTATGCGATAAGGAAAAGGGATAGGCTTATTATTGATCTTTATTTTACCGAGATTTTCTGCAACTGTACGATTAGCAAGCAGCATAAATTCTTCGATCAACTGATGAGCTTCTTTGCTTTCCTTTATCATTATTCCAATTGGCTTATTATTTTCATCAAGCTTGAACCTGACCTCCTGCGATGAAAAATTAATTGCTCCATTTTTAAACCGATCATTTCGCATTTGTTGAGCAAGACCGTTGAGAATAAGAATTTCATCCCGATATAACCCATCTTTTGTTTCAATTATTTCCTGGACTTCTTCATAAGTAAACCGATGATCGGAATGAATGATTGTTTTACCTAACCAGTATTGTTTTATTTTTCCTCCGGGTGTTATTTGAAAAACTGATGAGAAAGTAAGTTTCTCTTCATGCGGCCGTAATGAACAAAGCACATTGGAAATTTCCTCAGGCAACATTGGATTCACACGATCAGGCAAATAAACCGAAGTTGCTTTTTCATAAGCCGCTTTATCTAATGATGTATCTGCTTCCAAATAATGGCTTACATCTGCAATGTGCACGCCAATTTCATAATTACCATTCTTCAATACTCTGAAAGAAATGGCATCATCAAAATCTTTTGCATCAACAGGATCAATTGTAAATGTGAGAATATCACGAAAATCTTTTCTCCGTTTTATCTCTTTGTCAGAAATAATATCAGGTATTCTTGCCGCTTCTTCCAATGCCTCATCAGGAAATCCTAATGGGAAACCATATTGCAGTAAAATTTCTTTCATCGCAATATCATTTTCATTTTCCTTATCAAGGATCTGCAGCACTTCACCTTCCGGTCTTTTTTCCTGGTCTTCCCATTCCAATAATCTTACTACTACCCTATCACGATCTTTGGCACCATTGAATTTTGAAGAATGAATAAAAATATCAGGCATCCTTTTATTACCATCGGCAACAAAAAAGGCAAAGCCTTTATTCATTTGTAGTGTTCCTACAAATTCGATTTGCTTACGGCTAACAATTTGAGTAATAACGCCACGTTGTCGTTTATGTTTTTCTTTGGCATCTTTTACTTTCACCTTCACAGTATCGCCATGTAATGCGGTACTCATGTCATCAGGCCTGATAAGAATATCGACAGGCATATTTTGTACGACAACAAAACCAGTCCCTGAACGACTAATATCCAAAACACCCGTCAACAACTGATCATGTGAATGTTTATGTTTCTGCTTGTCTTTTTGTTTATCTTTTCTCTTCTTAGAATTTTTTCTTCCCATTTTATTTATTTAATATGACCCCTATCGATATCGGGATTAAAATCTTTTATATAGTTTTTTATCAACGATAAAAATTTCGCCTTCTCATTGAACAGGAAATGATGTTGCAGCGGAATTACATAAAGAGGAACATTATTTAATTGCTCACCAAATTTCGACAATCGAACAGCATCTTTTTCCGTTGTCAATATTATCTTTTTCTCAGTTTCTATTTTATCAAATCTCTTTTTTATATCCTTCCAGTCATCAATAGTAAAAATATGATGATCGGGATAATGCAACATATAGTAAGTTTCAGAATGATCCATCACAAGATCTTTCAAGGGCTGAGGATTGGCAATACCTGTTACAAGCAAGATCTCTGAGTCCGGAAGAAGGCTTATTGTTTCATGATTCCGAATTATATGATAAGGCGCAGGGTATAGATTAGCTGCAAAAAAAATATGTTGCTTGGCTGAAGGCTTAATCTCTTCAATGATTTCGCTTCTTTCTTTTTCAGCTAAGAAAGGCTCGCATTTCGTCACCACAATTATTTCGGCTCTTTTATAACTTGATTTCAGATCACGAAGGTCTCCTGTAGGCAGATAAAAATCACGGGTAAAAAGATTATTATAATCTGTCAGTAAAATATTCATCCCAGCTTTTATAGCCCGGTGTTGAAATGCATCATCAAGAATAATAGTTTGTATATCTGGCTTATCATGCAAAAGCTGCGAAATAGCGTCTATTCTTTCTTCCCCTACTGCCACAGGCACGTCTGGAAATTTCAACTTGAATTGCATTGGCTCATCACCGATCTCCAATGCATCGGATCTTTCATTAGCCAATGCATAACCCTTCGTCTTTCTTTTATACCCCCGGCTAAGTGTTGCCACTCTAAAATCATCTTTCAAATTCCTTACCAAAAACTCAACCATTGGTGATTTGCCGGTACCGCCGACCGAAAGGTTGCCCACGCAGATCAAAGGCATGCCAAATGTTGCAGAACCAAAAATTTTTAGATCATAAAATTTATTCCGGATAAAAATGATCAGCCAATAAAAGATGGCAATCGGGAAAAGAAGTATGCGGAATGTTTTCAGGAAAATATTAGAATACATAAACAGTGGTCGGCGTTACACAAAGGTTTAAAGGTACATCAAATTCATTGGTATCATCAATTGCATCTAATGGTTCAAAATAACTGAAACCAATTTTAACACAATCACTTCGACACTGAGAAAGGTAGCGGTCATAAAAACCTTTTCCATAACCGACACGATAGCCATTTTTATCAAATGAGAGTAGCGGAACGAAGATCATATCCATGCCGGCATGATTAACAATCACGCCATCTTCAGGCTCATAAAGATCATATTTATTTTTTCGAAAACGTGTATCATCGTCTGTTTGTACTGATTGCATACTCTGATTCTCAAAATTGGTTTTTGGGTAACAAATGATCAATTCAGGGTTTTGAAATTCTAAATAGTCAGTGAACAAATGTGTATTGGGCTCATGATTTTGCTCGATAGGCCAATAAGAAAGCAGAAATGTAATAAATGGCAATTGCACCGTTTGCAATTGTATCAACAGAAGATCATCCAGTTTAATTCTTTCTGTAGCGGAAAGCGCAAACCTTTTTTCTTTATATAAATTCCTTGCTTCTGATTTAAGCATTCATCAAGATAA
>DASYQG010000048.1:0-4632 GCA_036005825.1 Chitinophagaceae bacterium
ATATTATTAAAAAGACCGGTTTCAAAATCATCGGCAAAGTCTAAAGATAAGTTCACGCATATTTTTAAAATAAAAGCTCCTTTGCTTAAAAGCAATGAATGTATTTGCATTGGTGGCAGCGGAAAAGGAATGGGCGAGTGGCAAATGATAAAACCAACTCTTTTAAAGAAAGATGGTAATTGGTGGACTTGCAAATTCGATCTTTCAAATGAAGTATTTCCTTTAGCGTATAAATATGGTATTTATAATAAAAAAGAAAAACTCTTTACTCATTTTGAAGATGGCGATAACAGGATCGTATTTGCTGAACCGGAAAAAAAGAAATTGATCGTTCTTCATGACGGTTTTATTCATTTAGCTAACAATACATGGAAAGGTGCTGGTGTTGCTATCCCTGTTTTTAGTTTACGCAGTAAAAAAAGTTTTGGCGTTGGAGAATTCAATGATCTGAAATTACTCGCTGATTGGGCAAAGAAAACCGGTTTGCGTCTTATACAGATATTACCAGTAAATGATACCATCGCTAATCATACCTGGTCCGATTCATATCCTTATGCTGCTATCTCTGCATTTGCATTGCATCCGCTTTATATTAATCTTGAGAAAGTCGCCGGTAAATCGAATGCTGCAAAGATCGAAGCATTGGCAGAAAAACAACTGGAGTTAAACAAGCTGCCTTATGTTGATTATGTAGAAGTGGTAAAAACAAAGCTGGAAGTATTGAATGATATTTTCAGTAATGTTTCAAGTGAATTTTTTGATGACGAGGATTATAAAGAATTCTTTCGTGCAAATAAACACTGGCTGATGCCTTATGCAGCTTTTTGTTATTTGCGTGATAAATATCAAACATCTGATTCCAGTAACTGGGAAAATTTTTCTATTTACAATAAGAAAGCAATTGAAAAACTTTCAGCAAAAAATTCTTCTGCCTGCCGTGAAATTTCATTTCACTATTTCGTGCAATTCCATTTGCATAAACAATTAAAGGAAGCGGTTGATTATTGTCATAAAAAAGGGATTGTATTCAAAGGTGATATCCCGATCGGTGTTTACCGTTATGGTTGTGATACATGGGTTGATCCCGAATTATACAATTTAGATTTCCAGGCTGGTGCACCGCCTGATGATTTTGCAGTGAAAGGACAGAACTGGGGTTTCCCAACTTACAATTGGAAGAAAATGCAGGAAGATCATTTTGAATGGTGGCGCAAGCGATTTGAGCAAATGAGTAATTACTTCGATGCATTCCGGATAGATCATATCCTTGGATTCTTTAGAATATGGAGCATACCCATTGATGCAGTGGAAGGGATCATGGGCCATTTTGTACCGGCAATACCTGTGTATCTAAATGAATTTGGCGAAAGAGGAATATGGTTTGACCATGACCGTTTTTGCAAACCCTTTATTAATGATGCAGTGCTTGATGAGATATTCGGAAATTATTCAGGTAAAATAAAAGCTGACTTTCTTATTAGAAAAGAATATGGTTTATATGATCTGAAACCGGAATATGCTACACAAAGAAAAGTGGAAGCATATATAGCAACACTTGAAGAAGACGAGGATAATGAAAGATTAAAAACCGGGTTATTCGATCTGATCTCAAATGTTATTTTGTTTGAAGAGCCAGGCACAGAGGGAAAACAATTTCATTTCAGGATCGGCGCTGGGAAAACAATTTCTTTCCGTTATCTCGGTAACGAGCAAAAGAATAAGTTATATGATCTTTTCGAAAATTATTTTTTCAAAAGACAGGATGATTTTTGGATGAAAGAGGCGATGCATAAGCTTCCTTATTTAAAACGTGCTACTAACATGCTGATCTGTGGTGAAGATCTCGGAATGGTACCGCGCTGTGTACCGGATGTTATGGAGCAATTAGGTATTCTCAGTTTGGAAATTCAACGCATGCCAAAAAAATCGGGTTCAGAATTCTTTCTTCCTGAAGAAGCGCCATACTTGTCAGTCATTACACCATCAACACATGATATGAGTACGATCCGCGGCTGGTGGGAAGAAGACAAAACAAAAATAGATTCATTCTATCATCATGTACTTGGTCATTATGGTGACCCTCCGGTTTTTTGCGAACCATGGGTGAATCGGGCGATCATTATACAGCATTTATATTCTCCGGCAATGTGGAGTATTTTCCAGTTACAGGATATCCTTGGTATGAGTGAAAAGCTGCGCAGAGATAATCCACATGAAGAAAGAATAAATGTTCCGGCCGATCCGAATAATGAATGGAAATACCGAATGCATTTGTTGCTCGAAGATCTCATTAATGAAAATGAATTTAATGAAGAGCTAAGCGATTATATTAGAACCAGTGGAAGATAAAATATAAGTGTTCCCATCCTATATTTGATGCATGAAAATGAATTATTATAAATTCAATCTCCCTTTTCGTTACCCGTTTACAATCTCCCGTGGCACAAAAACTCATCAGCCAACTTTGATAGTTGAGCTGGAACAGTTCGGAATAAAGGGATATGGTGAAGCACCGTCGATAAAGTATTATGATATCACGGTTGAACAAATGATCGATGAACTGGAGAAGAAAAAACCATTTGTAGAAAAATTTGCTTTTACAGAACCTGAACGCTACTGGCATTACCTGCATCATCTTATACCGAACAATCCATTTCTTGTTTGTGCATTGGATATTGCAGCCTGGGATATTTATGGTAAAATGAAAAACAAACCGCTTTACAAACTTTGGAATTTAGATATTTCCAACAACCCGATCACCGATTATACAATTGGAATTGATACGATAGAAAAGATGGTAGAGAAGATGAAGGAAAAACCATGGCCGATCTATAAAGTAAAAGTGGGAGCCGAAAATGATATTGAAATGGTAAAAGCATTGAGACAAAACACAGATTCAATTCTTCGTGTAGATGCAAATGCAGGATGGACAACCGAACAAGCATTAGAAAAAATTCCTTTATTGAAAGAATTAGGAGTGGAGTTGATCGAACAGCCATTGGCAAGAGATAATTGGGAAGGAATGAAAATTCTCTATGAAAGATCTCCGTTGCCTTTATTTGCTGATGAAAGCTGCGCATTGGAAAATGAAGTGGAGAGATGTCACGGTTATTTTCATGGCATCAATATAAAATTGACAAAATGCAGTGGCATTACGCCTGCAAGAAGAATGATAAAAAAAGCAAGAGAGCTGAATATGCAGGTAATGATCGGATGCATGAATGAAACTACAATTGGTACTGCCGCCATCGCACATTTATTGCCATTACTTGATCATGTTGATATGGATGGGCCATTGCTTTTATCAGAAGATGTTGCAACTGGAATTGGTTATGATAATGGTAAGATCAGTTATTCAGATAAGCCTGGATTGGGGATTAGTTTCCAAGATATTTTTCAAAAATAGTGATGCAGTTTATTATCCATTTTCTTTCTCGATCAGGGCAGGTATCAACTAAATCCTTTGGTGAGTAAAAATATAATTTCTTATAATTTTCCTTTGTAAGTATTTCAAATTCATATTCAGATCCATCTGAACTACTACCGTGAATTACTTCATCAGTTCTGAATGTTCCATTTTTATGCCGGATAGTATCAATTGTAATACATGAAATTCCAATTTGTCGACCATCTTTCATTTCAAAAAGATGGTTTTGTTTTAATGCATCCCATAAAATATTACCAATTGAATCATTGATCTTGTAAGTAGAAAGACAAACTCTATAAGGTTCAAAAATCTTTTCATCCCTAATGATTTCAATTTTAAACCATCCTGAAACATGATGCCCCAAAATTTTAATGCTATTATCCGGTCCCCAAGCACTATATCTATTTAAAGAAATAAGAATATCGAAATTGTTTGTGTATGTGGCAAGGATAGATCGTTCAGGATATTTATCCTCGGCATTAATATTTTTAAACTCAGGAATTTCAAGTGCATTTTGTGCCTGAATAGTTGTTTGAAATAAACAAAGCGTAATAAACAAAGAAAGTACTCTCATAAACAATATTTGCTTATACACAAATCATTTATAAGATTCATCAGACTATAGTTTCCATAAAGAAGTTGCAACGGGAAATCTCTTGATAAATTTCATCTCCAAAAATAATTTTAAATAGGAAGGAGCGTTATATGTTCGGCGAATAGTTTTTGCCTTAGAATCCAAATCCTTTTCTATGAAAAACAGCTCCAAAAGCCTGCTGGCAATCATATTGTGCTTATCATTCTTCAGCATTCATTCCTTTTCACAAGATGGAAGCAAAGGAACTTATATCGGATTATTTGTCGGTAAAATGAATTACCAGGGAGACCTGAACCCAAACAGCTTCACATTTGCACATTCCAAATTCACTACGGCAATTACGGTCCGTCAAGCTTTGAACAGGTGGATATCTTTAAAAGGAGGTTTCGCAATTGGAAGCATTGAAGCAGCAGACAAATACAATCGTGATTATTTAAAGCCACGTAACCTTAGTTTTTATACAACGATCAAAGAAGCATCGCTTAGTATGGAAACGTCATTGCTCGATCTTTTAACCACACATTTTACTCCTTACGTCTACGGTTCTGTTTCAGTTTTTCATTTTAATCCCTGGGCTTATGATAACAGTGGCAAAAAAGTTTTTTTACAA
>DASYQG010000049.1:0-5470 GCA_036005825.1 Chitinophagaceae bacterium
ATTATTATCAGCGGAAAGCCCGGCAGTATCGAGTCTGAGATCTTCTATCATTGAACGGATATATTCATTTTCTCTTTTTCCTTCTATATAATGTTCCCGCTGGTTCTCCACAAAAAAACCCAAGGTTACTGCAAGGAACAACATTAAGAACTCCCAGAAGTAATGATGCCATTTTTTCCTGCCCCGATGCATATCGGGGTCGGAGGTATGAGAATGATGGTGTACTTCCATAAAATTTTATTCAAGATGATACTCCTTCTTCAATATTTCCAATAATGCGGCTGCCTGTTTTAAAAGTAACCTTAGATCCCGCCTGTTTGCTTTGTTAATCCCGCTTAATCCATATATCCTGTAATTCCACTCATAAAGCTCACGTTTAGTATATGACTGGAAAGAAGAATTATCGGGAGGCAATCTAACCACAGCCGCATTTTCATCGATCATCTGAATAAAAACAAGTGCATCAAAAATTTTTGCTGCTGCAGTTCTATAATGTTCGATCTGATTCTCTTCTACCGCATATTGGCCAAGCATATTGCGTACATTAATATCATATTTTGAGATACTATCAACCGCTGCTCGATTACGGATCAATCGCAATGCTCCTGAATTTTTTAATTGCTGCATCGTACCATCATTGGGAATGAAGCGATACGGAAGCGTACGGCCTACAAGTATTGCATAAGGATATATTTGTTTAACAAAATCGAGAGGCCGGGGACTATTCATCATGAACGAAAGCGAATCCAGCATGCGTTCCTTCGCTGTTCTAGCATTGATGATCTTTGCAATATTTGAAGTGTCGGCTTTTATATCATTGAACAATGAATTGATAAATTGTTTTTCCCTTTGGTGCTCCACTAAATGCTCTCGTTGATTCTCCACAAAAAAACCAAGAGTAACGGCCAGGAATAACATCAGGAACTCCCATAAATAGTGTGTCCATTTTTTTCGCGGTGTATGAGTATGTTGATGAACTTCCATAATACTTTATTTCAGATTATATTCTTGCTTAATAAATTCTTTTATTCTTCCGGCTTTTTCTTTTAAGCGTTGGATCCTCCTCGCCAAAGTACCATTTAGTGTTTTGATTCTATCTATTTCAATCAGGCACTCATTGATAATATCCGGATCATTCTTACGCAGGTATAACATTTCGGTTACATCTATAATTTCATTAGTGCTATCAATTATTTTTAAAAAACCTGCAGCATTTAATAAAGGCATATATTTTTCCCGCAATAATCTTCTGTTATTTAAACCTTCGTCAATCAGAAATTGAATTATCTCAACAGTTCTGTAATAGCCAACCATACTATCTGAAACATTTTTATTTTTGATCAAACGCATGCCGCCGGCATTCCTAAGTTGCACAATAGTTCTGTCGTTTGGGTATAAACGACCAGCAGAGCTACGGGTCATCCCTCTTAAGTACATATAAATGCGGTTAGCAGGTTGCCCGGTTTTAATATTCAACATTAATTTTTGCAATGTATCTGCCTGCTGCATCTGATCACTCAAAAAATTGATGTTTAATTGGAAATCATATTCGTCAGCCGTAAGATCCTCATAAAATGATTTTATGTATTGCCTTTCACGCTGATTCTCTACATAATGTTCTCTCATATTTTCTACTAAAAAACCCAGTGTCACGGCGAGGAACAACATGAGAAATTCCCAGAGATAATGTGTCCATTTTTTTCGCGGTGTGTGCGAATGTGCATGTACTTCCATAAATGATTTTTAGTATAAATGGTATTCCTTCTTTATCGTATTTAGTACATTAATCGCTTGTTTGAGCAAGTCCATTGAGAATCTTATGTATCCGATATTACTAGCTTTGACAGCAACTAAGTTCCCAATAAACCCGTTTAAATCGTCTTTTGTGTATTGCAATAGTGCCGGATTACCTTCAGGTCGTCGAATCCGATCGTTATTAGTAAACATCTTATCATAGATTCGACCATCGAAAATTTTAAGGCGATAGGGTTTTAAGTCCTGGAAGTTTCGCTCTTCTCTTTCCTGTACATTTTCAAGTCGCCTTATACTGCCGTAATACAGCGTGATGCTGTCAGAAACAATTTTATTCCTGATCAATCGTAAGCTGCCGGAATTTTTCAGTTGTTGAATTGTGCGGTCGTTATAAATAAGTTGAAGACTTCCAAATCTTGAAGTTATCGCAGAATAATAATATAAGGTAGGCAGGTTAGATGAATTTTCGGTTTCGCCCAATAATAAAAAAAGCGAATCAAGTATTACAAGACGTTTTGTTCTCAACTGGATTATTCTGTTCAAAGCAGCAGTATCCAATTTCAGATCTTCCACCATTGAAATGGCATATTGTTTTTCTCTGTCCGCCTCTATCTTATGCTCAAGCGCATACTCCGCTAAAAATCCGCAGAACACAGCAAGGAATAGCATAAAAAATTCCCATACATAATGTGTCCATTTTTTTCTTGAAGTATGTGAATGCGTATGTACTTCCATAAAAGCTATTTCAGGTGATATTCTTTTTTAATCAGAAATATTAAATCTTCAGCCAGTTTCAATTGTCGCGTTAATAGACGATAAAACTCTGCACGATAAGAATCGGCAACCTTGTATATGTGGTTAATATATTCACCCAGCAACAACGGCGAATTGTCCAAAAGCATTGAAGAATCAACTACAAACGAGGAATCAATATACCGGTGTATATAAAATTCAGGGAAAGAGCCAAAAATCCTGTATCCTATTCTTCGTGAGTCAAATATGTAGGTTTGTGTTCGGTCCCATGAATGATTTATTACATCAATACTATTCCAATATTTCGTAAGGGAATCGGCAACGGTTTTATTTCGTACCAACCGCATGCCTCCTGAGTTTTTTAATTGGGAAGATGTGCGGTCTGTAAATTGTACAGTTACGTTTATTAACCCAATCTCTGAAAGCCTCCCTATTTCAGCAACCTGTGCGGGGGCTGGCTTTTTTTGAATGAAATAAAGCCAGATTGCTGTGTCAAGTTTTTTTAGTCTGTTTTCTACAAGTCGGATACCCCCGTTTATTGCCGCTGTGTCTCTGTAAAGATCATCAACCATTGAATGCATAAATTCTTTTTCTCTTCTATGCTCTACTAAGTGCTCCCTTTGATTCTCTGCCAGGAACCCGCAGAACACCGCCAGGAACAACATGAGAAATTCCCAGAAATAATGTGTCCATTTTTTTCTTTCTGTATGACTATGATGATGAACTTCCATACTTTTTATTTCAAATGATACCCTTCTTCAATTTTTTTTATCAGGCCGGTCGCCCTCTCTATATTCTTACCGGCCTGGCCGATGATTACCCGCCTGACAAAGTACATATTATGAAACCGCATGCATATTTCATTTATAATATCAGGATCATTCGTTAACAGGGCAGGATTGCCTCCAGGACTAGTAATAATTGGCATTGAGTCTGGGGGCGAAATCATTTTCTGAAAAACAGAAGCGTCAAACAATTTGTTGTAGCTGGTGAAAAGATCGTGACGCACCTCAAGTTCCATTTGAGCGGGACCATGGTTTTCTATATAGTTAAAGTTGGAATAATAAAAGCCAAGGTCATTAAGTAGGCTGGTATCATGCATCAGTCGAAGATTGCCCGAGCTTTTCATTTGTTCATAAGTTTTGTCTGTCGTACTAAATGGAAAATAAAACACAACTTGCTTTGCCAGGAAATAGATTTCACCTGTCATTTTGTTTCTGTCTGTATTCTTAAGACAGTTAATCAATGTGTCAATCCTTTTGTTCGTAAATGTATAATCCGTAATAACCTTTTTGAAATTAGTAGTATCTTTTTTCAGATCATCAAGAAGAGAGGTCATAAATTGCTTTTCTCTTCGCTTTTCAACAATGTGCTCTCGAAAATTTTCAGCAAGAAAACCACAGAACACGGCAAGGAACAGCATAAGAAACTCCCATAGATAATGTGTCCATTTTTTTCTTTCTGTATGGGTGTGTGTATGTACTTCCATAACTTTTATTTCAAGTGATACTCTCTTTTGATTGTTTCAGTAAGTGATTTATTCATCTGCCTGCAGTACTTTAATCGTCCCAGGCACCCTTCGATAATCCTTTTTAAATAGTAAACACCATTATAATAGCGCTGTAAGAAGTTTGTTTCATAGTTCAATAGTGCAGGGTTTCCGGCAGGCCTCGACGTCTTATAGCTGAAAGTATCGGTATATACTGTTGCCGCCTCGAAAACCTTTGTATCAAAAAGCAGCTTATTTTGCTCCTGAACGCTTTTTATTTCATTAATAAGATTTGCTATCCCAGATTCATATTCTCTTTTAGCTTCATCATATTTCAAAATTGAATCTGCTACCAGGTGATTTCTTATCAGCCTGAACATACCAGCACTTTTTAGTTGATCCAATGTGCGGCCAGTTAATGACAGCGTGGGATTATAAAACCCGATTATTCTTCCGTGATAATAAATTTCTGCGCCAATTTCTTTTATATTTCCACTTTTCAGAAAATAAGCTATCGAATCACAACTATGCCACCGTCTCTTTAGTTCATTTTCCTGCGATTGAAGCAGTATAATATCCTCATCAAGATCGGCCAGCATTGACTTCATATATTGTAGTTCCCGACCATGATCAATAATGTGTTCCCGAAAATTTTCAGCAAGAAAGCCACAGAACACTGCAAGAAACAACATGAGAAATTCCCAGAGATAATGTGTCCATTTTTTTCGCGGTGTATGTGTGTGTTGATGGACTTCCATATCTATTGATTTTTGTTAGTTATGCCTGGCTATAGCTTTAGTCCAACTTATATACTTTTCTAAGAAACTCCATTATTCGTATAGCCGAGTTTTTTAAATCAGTCTGTTTGACGATTACTTGTTGATTTGCGATGCGGAAACGATTTACCCAGTAACAAAGGCGATTGATGGTTTCAGGGTTATCCGAAAACAATTTCGAATTTCCTTTGGGTCTATTAATGCTCATTTCACTGCTTGTATCTGTCATGGAATAAAAAACGGCTGCATCTAGTACGTACGAGGAAGTTTCTCTGAACCTGGTGAGGATCTCCTCACGGATTAGCTCAAAGTGTTGCATATCCCTTACCATTTGATCGTATTGCATAATAAGGTTGGAAGCAGTCTGATTTCGTATAAGACGCATGCCGCCCGAATTCTTTAATTGTTGTATTGTTCGATCACTATAAAAAAAGAGATTTCCTCTCCCCACCCGCTCAACACAAACATAAATTGAATCAACATGTTTATTTCTTTCGGGACTCAAAAGAAGAATGATCAGGGAATCCGCTCTCTCCCGGCTGATTGTCCTGAACCGGATTTGGCGATTGTAATTGCTGATATCTGATTTCAAATCCTCAATAAAAGATTTTACATACTGCTTCTCTCTTCTTAGTTCTATAAAATGCTCTCTTTGATTTTCTGCCAGAAAACCACAGAAAACGGCTAAGAACAACATTAA
>DASYQG010000050.1:0-3770 GCA_036005825.1 Chitinophagaceae bacterium
GAAATTGTTTGATAATTTATTTGCGCCTGTAATAATTGTATTTGATGAGTGATCAGACTCTGTCTTGCAAGGTCCTCGGCATTCACTTCCCTCAGGTAATCATTGGCAGTGATCACTCCGTTATCGAGTTGTGCCTTTGCCGCATCTTTCACTTTTATTCTCAGGTCGATGATCTCTTTATCAGTATCTACCAGTTTCTGCAGTTTTTCAACTTCCGATTGCTCCTCTTTTAGCTGTGTATTTGTATTGAACAAAAAAACTTCTTTTTGAATATCAACTGTTTTCTGATTCAGTTCGATGATCTTCTTTTCTCTTTTTTGTGTATATAATCCGCCAAACGACCAGTTGAGACGGACACCTGTCGTATAAAAAAAATCAAACCCATTAATAAATAAATTGAGCCCGGGCTTTCCATAACCGCCCTGGAAAAACAAACTGGCACGTGGCCTGTTCCTGGAATCAACAAGACGGTATTGTCCGCCTAATAATTTTTCCTGTGTAGAATATAATTTCAATTCGGGTCGCCCAATTTCATTTGTTGGAAGAGGCACGTCTACCCTCGGTTTCTCAAGTCTTATATTTTCGGACAGATCCTGATTAATGAATAGTTCCATTACATCAATAAATCCTTTGCGAGATGCTTTCAATTCGATCGTTCGTTGATCTGTTTTAAGCAATTCCGCATTAAGCAAATGCAGGTTGGAACGAAAGGCAGTGCCGTTATTTACCTGTGCTTCCACTTTTTTTATCCCATTATTTAAATCCGCTTTTACCAGCTCCACTTGTTTTAGCTGTTCATCCAGGTATAATACTCCAAAAAAAACCTGGTTGATCCTTTCCTTGAGTTTATAAAGTTCGACCTCCACTTTTTGTTGTTCCACTTCTTCATTCAGTTCCTGAATGTTTTTTTGCTGCTTGATGGAACCGCCATCATAGATGAGTTGGTTCACATCGGCGAGCACCCTATACTGGTCCTTGGTTAAAATCTCTATAAATGCACCTGCAGCAGTAATTTTTGGTTCAGTCACTGCTGACTGATAGGTGGCTTGTGCATTTAAACTGAATTGCGGCAAAAAACCTTTGCTGAGATTTTCAATAGATAAACCAGATGTTTGCCTGATCAAATCTCTCTGTTTGATCAGCGGATAATTTTGCTGTGCCAATTCATACGCCTTTTGTAAACTTAATATTGGTTCTTGTGCATAAAGCATGACTGGAAAAACCAGCAGTGCTGTTAGTAATCGTTTCATAAAAATTATTTCTTTATCGCATCAATAATAAACTTTGGTATTTCTTTCCGACGTTCTTCCATCGCCTGCCTGAATTGCAATTCATTCATCCGCATATTTCGTGTTATCATTGGTTTGGCTACAAAAGGGAAAATCGTCATCGACAAAAGATTCATCAGTAAATGCAGCGGGTGTATTCTTTTTATCGTTCCTTTCTTTACTTCTTTTTCGATCTGCTCCAGGAACTTTGCTGGCTTGGGAAGATTATCTGATCCCCATATCTTATACATGAATTGGTCGGGATCACGATTCACTTCATTCAATACAAACCAGGGCAGATAGGGATTTTCGACCATCTCATCAATATATTCATTCACAAATTTTTCGATCTTTTCAAAAATTGGATCATCCGAATTAAATATGGCGTTTATTTTAGGAAAGAATTTTTGAGCTTCTTTCATAAATACAACTTCAAACAGTTTATCCTTGTCCCTGAAATAATAATGAAGTAAGGCTTTATTAATACCAGCTTCATCTGCGATATCCTGCATACGGGCACCAGCCATACCTTTTGTGGTAAATACTTTGCTGGCTGCCGATAATATCTTTTCCTCTGCTCCCTTATCTTTTTCTTTTTTCTTTTTAACCATATAGTTTAACCAAATGGTTAACAAAACTAAGAAAGGAATGCCTGATAACAAATTTTTTTTACAAGGCGATCCTTCAAAAGGATGAGAGGCAAAATTGATCTCAAAATCATTCTGCCAGCAGGGCACTATTGGCCCCGAATAATTAAAGTATGAATGTTATATCTGTCTTGCTGATTCACTATTATCATAACCTAGCCTGATTTCGGTCAATTGCCAGATTTTTGTCATTACTTTTTTTATGAATGCAAAAATTTGTTGCAGCGTTTAAATTAACTTCATTGCCTAAGAACAAAAATCAATCATAAACCTTAATTAAAATCGTATGAAACTAAAGCCCTTCTTAGTTATCCTATTTGTATCGGTATTATTTTCGTGCCGAAAAGAACCTGATACTGAAGATCTCAAACTCGAACAGGTTGTTGCGACCGACAGAGATCTTTCTGCAAACTTTTCCTCTTATGCTACTTTCTTTATTTCTGACACTGTAAGTATTGTGGCATCTGCTTCCACGGACAGTATCTTAACCGGCCCCTTGGCTCTGCAAATGGTGAATGCAGTTAAAACCAATATGACTAACAGGGGATACACATTTAGACCCCGCTCTCAAGGGCTTCCGGATCTTGGGTTGAGACTTACCGTCATTAAAGACGTTACCCGCACAGCGGTTTGCGGCGGCTGGTGGGATGGATGGTGGGGTTATTATCCTCCCTGGTACTGGGGCTGTTATTACTGTGGTGGATATTATTATCCCTGGTGTACAACTTACACCTATACAGTCGGCACATCTGCCCTTTATATGTTCGATATAAAAAATCAGGGAGCCAATCATAACGTCCGGGCTCTTTGGGGTGCAACGATGTTTGGCGTGTTCAGCACTACTAATAACCAAACAAACGCTGACCTCACTACTACAGCCATCAACCAGGCTTTCACTCAATCTACTTACCTCAAAAAGTAAACCTTACTAACATGAAAAAATTAATCATACTGATATTTATTTATACCGCTTGTGCCGGTTCAATAAGTGCACAAGACTGGCACCTGGATAATTTAATGACATTTAACTGGCAAATCGCCACTCCATTAAGTACTAATTATCTTAAAGAAACCTCACTTGCAGGTGGAAATTTTGAGTACCGCAGACTTATTAAACCCAATATGAGTGTCGGTATTGGATTCAGCTGGAATTCATTTGAGCAATATATTCCACCGAAAGTTTATGACAGACCTGATGGTTCCAGACAGATCTATACAGATTTCGTTCACCAGGTTTATACTTTGCCAATATATCTTAATGCCCATTACTACTTTAAAGGCGGCGATAAGCTGAAACCCTATGCAGGTATTGGCCTTGGCGCACAATACAGCGAACAAAGTGCCTATTATAACATATTTGTTACCGAAGAAGATAACTGGGGTTTTGTAGCCCGTCCTGAAGCAGGTTTGTTGTTTAGATTAAGCAATTATTTCGGTCTCCACGCCAATGTTGGTTTCAGTTATGCTACAAACAAGAATGAATCCTTGAAAATTGACGAACTGAAACATGTTTATTATAATATAGGTATATACTGGAATGGATCATATTGATCCGATATTTATATCTCAGTTTAAATGGCCATCTGTTCGGATGGCCATTTGTTTTGTAAATGGAAATTGAGATACATTTGGCAAGAAGATCTTTTATTTCCAACCATTAATCATACGATATGAGAAATACTCTCCCATTCATCCTGTACACAATTATTTCATTAGGCAGTTATGCCCAAACAGACAATAAGATCATAATTGGAAAAGTTGATAGTGTATATTCTACTACACTGAAAGAGCAAAGAAAGGTTTGGGTATACACACCAACCATGAAAACAGGTGAGCAAATTCCTGGCCAGCGTTA
>DASYQG010000051.1:0-4163 GCA_036005825.1 Chitinophagaceae bacterium
CCATCTTATTTAGCATATGTAAATGCATGGAAGCAAAAAGAATTAAAATGGACCTACACTTTAGAAGGAAATATTAAGAAAGAATGGGATGATTTTCTATTTGTCGAAACTGAACTTTCACATCTGCCAGATTTTGTAATAACAGGTATGAAAGCTCCGGACAGGGTTTATCTAAATGCATCGTTCAATAGTTTCGGCAACCTGACCCTGGCAACACTTGAACCTTTATCAGATGAGCATTTTGACATCATGCTTCGCTTTGCAAAAGTTTTTGATCTTACTTATACACGTTTTAATGATCTGAAGCAAGCCGAAGCACAGGCAAGAGAAGCAAGAATTGAAACTGCATTAGAAAGAGTTCGTGCAAGAACAATGGCGATGCAAAAAAGTGATGAATTACCGGAAACAACTTTTTTGCTTTTTCAGCAATTAAAAGACCTGGGTGAAACGGCTGCGCAGCTTTCCATCGGTACAATAAAAGAGGAAGAAGGATATGTCGAATTATCTGCAACGGTTCATGGTAATCAATTATTGCAAACCTATCAGGTACCAGCAGATGAACCCTATATTATGAGAAAGGTTTTGAAGGCATGGAAAGAAAAAGAAAGATCGCTGACAGTGCAGATAGAAGGCCAGGAATTAAAAGATTATAATAACTGGCGCAATAGTGTACTGGAAACAAAAATAAATTTTCCTGAAGACAGGTGGATCGTCAATATTGTGTTCTTTTCAAAAGGTATGTTGTCATTTTCATCTGACAGGCAAATACCAAAAGAAACTCTTCAGTTATTAGAAAGATTTGCAGGCGTATTCGATCTTACGTATACCCGTTTTCTTGATCTGAAAAAAGCAGAGGCACAAACAAGAGAAGCACAAATTGAATTAGCATTGGAAAGAGTTCGTGCTAGAACAATGGCAATGCATAAGAGTGAAGAACTTGCCGAAACCTCACAGGTGCTCTTTCACCAGTTAAGTGAACTTGGTGGAATTCCTGATCGTATTGCTGTTGGTATTGCGGATGAAGCAAGCGGTGCAGTTAATTTTTGGACAACTGATCAGCAAGGCAGTCATCTTGATGATAGTTTTAGTGCCCGCTTAAATGAAAGAACGACGATCGCAAAAACTTACCAGGCGTGGAAAGAACATAAAAAGTCACTAGTGCTCGATCTTCATGGAGAGGAATTAAAAGAATGGATAAAATTTGCCCGTGAAGAAATGGGAATTGCCGTAAATGATGATCAAATAAAAGATCGTCGTGTTCATAGTCTTGCTTTCTTCTCACACGGATGGATATTAGCTACATCTCATGAACCCCAATCAACAGAAACAATACAAATACTGGAACGTTTTGCATCTGTATTCAATCTTACCTATCGTCGTTTCCTCGATCTGCAAAAAGCGGAAGCACAAGCGAGGGAGGCACAAATAGAAGCAGCACTCGAAAGAGTTCGGTCCAGTTCATTGGCTATGCATAAAAGTGAGGAACTGAAGGATGTAGTGAAAATTGTTTTCGAGAATTTCCGTTCATTGGGATTACAAAATATTGATTCTGTTAATATCAATATTTTTCATGAGAATTCCCGTGATTTTGATCTATGGTTAGCTGCACCCGGCCAGGATTATACAACTAATTTTCGTCTTCCCTATCTTGATCACCCGATCGCCAACGATTTTTTCACCGCAGTTAAAAACGGAGAAACTATTCATAAAGCAATTTATGATTACGATTTAAAAAATAAGTATTTCGAATACATGTTCGAGCACTCCGATAACAAACATTTGCCGGAAGAAAGAAAAAAACTCATTTTAAATGGTCGGGCTTATTCTGTTGCCACAGGTATCGCCAAACATTCTTCCATCTTTATTCATAATTATAATGGGGAGAACTTTTCCGAAGAGACTAATGGCATCCTTGTAAGATTCTCTAAAGTCTTTGATCAGGCATATACCCGCTTCCTTGATCTTCAAAAAGCCGAAGCACAAGCAAGAGAATCACAGATCGAAGCTTCACTGGAAAGAGTAAGAAGTAAAACAATGGCTATGCATAATAGCGAGGATGTGGGAGATACTGTTGCTACTATGTTTGATGAATTAGTAAAGCTCGGTATTGAGACTGTTCGATGCGGAATAGGGATTATGCACGATCCCAACCAGATGGAAGTGTGGACAGCTAGGAAAAGTGAAAATGAGAAAGTTGAATTGATCATCGGTAGGTTGGATATGACAATACATCCCTTATTGCAGGGTATGTACAACGGATGGAAGGATAAAAACGTCACATTCTCCTACGAATTAAGGGATCATGATCTTGTTGATTATTTCACTAAGCTGATCAATTCGCCGGATTATCATATCAGCTATGATATTGCTTCATTACCACAACATCAGTTTCATAATGATTTTTATTTTCCTGAAGGAGCTATTTTTTCTTTTTCTAATGAACAATTGTCAACAGAAGCTTCTCAAATATTTAAACGCTTTGCCGGGGTATTTGGCCAAACCTATAGACGTTATCTCGATCTTTTAAAAGCAGAAGCAAATGCAAGAGAAGCACAAATAGAAGCAGGCTTAGAAAGGGTTCGTGCCAGAACGATGGCTATGCATAGCAGTGAAGATGTTGGTGCTGCAACTGCAACCATGTTCACAGAGCTGGAAAAATTAGGCATTCAAAATCTTCGTGGCGGTATTACAATTATAAAAGCCGGCGATAAGCAGGAAGTATGGAGTGTAACAAACCTACCCGATGGAAAAATAATAAGATCTATTGGTGAATTTGATATGCATTTACATGCTCTTTGGCGGGAATTGTTGAAAGCCAAGTTGAATAATGGGGATTATAATTATTATCGGCTGGCCGGTAAAGACAAAGAAGATTATATAAACATACTAAATGCCACGCCAAATTACCTGTCGCAGCCGATAAAAGATTTTCCCGATGTACATGTTCAATCTTACTTTTTTGGTGAAGGTGCAATATGGACAAATTCATTGCAACCTCACTCTGAAGAAGACAAACAAGTAATGAAAAGATTTGCATCTGTTTTCTCTCTTACATTCCGCCGCTACCAGGATCTGCAAAAAGCCGAAGCACAGGCAAGAGAAGCAACCATTGAAGCATCATTGGAAAGAGTTCGTGGTAAAGCAATGGCGATGCACAGTTCAAAAGATTTGGCCACTACAATTGGAGTATTTTATCATGAGTTGGAGGGATTGGATCTAACACCACGCAGATGTGGTGTGGGTTTAATTAGTAAAGAAACAAAGATGGCAGAGATCTCCACCATGAACGCCTCAGCTGATGGGGAAGGCATAGAAATGGTCGGCAACCTGGATCTTAAAACTCATCCCGTTTTAACAAGTGTATATAATAACTGGCTTACAAGAACAGAATACCATCCTGTGCTTCGCGGCCATGAGATAAAAGAATATTATGAAATTGTCAGACCGCAGATATCATTTCCTGATTACCCGGATGATACAGTTCAATATGGCTATTTCTTTTTCTTTGAGGAAGGCGGTGTGTATGCCTGGACAGAAAAAGAATTAAACGAAGAAGAATTAAAGATCTACAGAAGATTTACATCTGTACTCAGCCTTACTTATAAACGATATAAAGATCTGAAAGATGCAGAAGCAAGAACACTGGCAGCAATTAAAGATGCAGCGCTGGATCGTATCCGTGCTGATATCGCTTCCATGCGTACTATTAATGATCTTGACAGGATCACTCCGTTAATATGGAATGAGCTTACCATATTGGGTATTCCGTTTATCCGCTGTGGTGTATTTATAATGGATGAGGAGCAACAACTTATTCATACATTTCTTTCAACACCTGATGGAAAAGCGATCGCTGCATTTCATCTGCCTTATGATACACCAGGAAATCTTGCACATGTAGTTGCCAACTGGAAGGAAAGCAAAAAATATATAGATCATTGGGATGAATCTGAATTTAAACAATTTGCAGAAATATTAATGAAGCAGGGAGCCCTTGCCTCCTCTGAACAATATTTAAAAACAATTCCCAAAGGCGGTTTCTATTTGCATTTTCTTCCTTTCTTACAAGGAATGCTCTATGTAGGAAATACAGATCAATTAAAAGAAGAAGAAATTGAATTGATACAACATGTTGCTGATGCGTTTTCTACTGCCTATGCCCG
>DASYQG010000052.1:0-4628 GCA_036005825.1 Chitinophagaceae bacterium
AGTGATAGATGTAGTAGGTTCTGTACCGATGCTGATCTCCATGAAAGAAAAAATGGGCGGCATTAATGCGTGGAAAGTGACGTTGATATCCGGCGCACTGATGGTTTTGTTTTTCTTTATTGGCAAACCATTTTTAAATATTCTTGGTGTAGATATAAAATCATTTGCTGTTGCGGGTTCCATTGTGATCTTTATTTTAGGATTAGAAATGGTTTTAGGAATTGAATTTTTTAAAGCAGATAAAAATGCTCCATCAGGGACAGTAGTACCAATTGCTTTTCCATTGATCGCAGGTAGCGGAACACTAACAACAATTATGTCGTTAAAAGCAACTTTTGAAAGGGCGGATAGAAATGAATATATGATCTTAGTAGCGATACTGATAAACCTTATTGTTATCTATGTAGTATTGCGATCATTAAACCTGATAGAAAAAGCATTAGGCAAGGCAGGTTTATTAGCAGTAAGAAAGTTTTTCGGCGTAATTTTGCTGGCTATTGCCGTGAAAGTGTTTGCGAGTAATGCGGCAGGGTTGATCAAATAGTTTGAGGTTTGAAGTTCTAGGTTTGAGGCTACTTATTGAACATCAAACTTCAAACCTCGAACATCAAACAACCTGGTCCCGTAGTACAATGGATAGTACGCAGGTCTCCGGAACCTGATATTCCAGTTCGATTCTGGACGGGACTACAAAAGCTGTATAAATTTTTTATGCAGCTTTTATTTTACACTGGAACTCATCCTCTCCTAAATTTTTAAAAAAATTTCATAATGGTTTTGGCCACTTCCTTCGTGTTTCCTTCATAACGGTGGCCACCAAGCAGTTTTTCACTGGTGAAATTTTTTAACTTGATGTTATTGTGGGGAAAATCATTTTCATCTGTTCCGGATAAGATCGCGGTTTTTTGCAGACCCATTTTGTTTACTTCCGCAACTACATCCATGCTTCTTTTCTTTTTTCCGCCTAGCATATCCCATACATGTATCTCAAAATCCGTTGATGTAGAAGGCGACAACAATACTACACTCACCATTTTCTTTCTTATCGAATCTGGAAGAGCATTTGCCACGAAAGGAGCAATATCTGCTCCAAATGAATAACCCACAAGCACAAACTGCTGGTTTTTTCTTTTTCCGAATTGCGAGTTGAGACAGTTAACAATATCCTGCGTGGTTTGCTGAGGAGTTTTTTTATCTAAGAAATAAGACTTGGAATTAAGAGCTATTACTTTGTATCCTGCTTTATTAATTGTTCCACACAAGCTATCCGAAAAACTTGTATAGCCCCCATCTCCACTGATATAAAAAATAAGGGGGTTATCTGCAACTGAATTCCATTCTTTCAAAGGAAGATTACTTACCTGTGCAGAAACTATGATAACAACTAAATTTAAAACGAGTGAGAAAACGATCTTTCTTGTCATGGCTTCATTACTTTACTTATTGCCAATGGCAATTGGAAAAGATCAAAATCATTATCATAAACAAGGTATTTATTTTCCCATACAGTAGCATATTTTTCTTTAAACTCCCGCAGACCATGATAGTGTCTGAATCGCCTGAACTTTGCGGTTGCCAGTTTGATGATCTGCTCCGCAGTATTATCAGGTTGTGTGATACCAGTCATAGGCGCCATGCCCAGATTAATAAATAGTTTCTGTCTTTCTTTTGCGTATTCAATGAATTTAATAATAAGCGCATCCATCGCCGCGCCGGGGGCATCATTCGTTTTCCGTATAAGATCATATGTGCATTCATCTTCCGCATAATCAGGAATAATGTTCAGGAATGCCTCCACATTTCCCTCTGCATTGGTTAATGCAATAATATCCTGCTCCTTTAATTCTTTTTCATCAAACATACCCTGTGAAAAAATAAGTTCTTCTCTTTGAAAATTTTCCAGCCATTGGTCAGAAATATTTTTTAACTGTTCAAGAAAAAGATCACTGTGAGGTGCTGAATGAATAATAACAGCATATCCCTTTTTCTGCAAATTGTTCAAGCCATTCCGAAGTGATTTTTTATCTCTTCCTTCCAATGAAAATTTATTTAATTCCAGTATAGCTTCCTGTCCGATCATCAATTTGCTTTTCTTCAATTGATTGAACCAGGCAATACTGCTTTCATCTACCCGGTAGAACGCAGTTTTCAAACCCATTTTACGGCAATGCAGATCAAATTCTTTTAATACCTCTATTTTATTTTCCTCAGCACAAACCGGTTCTTCAAGGACGATAGCAAAGCCTCCTGCAATACGATACGCAATAAAGGCATCATGTATGTCAGAAAAAAAATACAGCTTATCCTTATAGAGTTTGAAATAATCTGTAGAGGAATTGCCAAACTGGCTCAGTAAAAATTTTGCCTTTGCTTTATATGAACGCTGAACTACATGCTTTTTAAAATTTGGTTTAATGAATGTGAACAAGAGAAATCCATAGGTAACAAAACCAAGCATTCTTAAAAGCCATATAAATTCTGACCCGAATCTTGTGACAGGGTGAAGCGAACTGTCTTCAACAAGTAAAAAACTATTTAGTGTATGAAGCAAAGATTGTTCGAAAGTAAAATCAATGCCGAAATGTTTTTTATCAATAAAATAAAAGCTTATACACCCGAAGATCAAGACTGAGACAAAACTGATAATCGAGATCTTGAATCCCGCCTGCATCCATTTGTTGCTGCTGCGAATGCGGTATTGCGATGCTGTCGCTATTAATGTAATTATAGTAACAGCCGATACAATTGCTTCTTCGTAGTCCAATGCTTTTGTAAGATGTCCGACAAGTGATAGTGCCGATAAGGTTAATGCGATGATCCATGCATTACGCAAACCACGTATGAGGAAAGCAGCTGTTACCAATAATGATAAACCGAAAAAAAATACCATCATATTTGATGCGTGAACTGCAGTTAAAGGAAGATATTCGGTTAGCAAACGAAGACGCTGATGGATCGGAGGTGTCACCACCGAGATAATATTAACAATTCCCAGTAAAAAAGTAAGTAGTGCAGGCGCAATCCTGAAAAACAATTTTCTTCCTTTCCATGCGTAAGCAAGTAACCCCGCTACTAAAGGCAGCCAGAATTCAAATACCCGGTAAAGTATTGTAATGGATAATGCATGAGTGGCGGAATAACCAAATTTTCCCAAAACATATACCATGGAAAATTCTACTGCACCAAGTCCCCGTAAAAAAGGAGAAATAACCATTAGAAGTACAGCAATTATATAGACTGCCGCGGAAGCATCAAGTGAAGCGGGCAACCCCAATGCCAACATTGCAATATATATATGTAATATTCCACACAATTCTATTACTAATGAAAACAAAGTGGCATAGGTAAATTGTTTTGCGTTCACATTACCCGCAAATACTTCGTTCAACAAAGATGTTACCGATGGAAATTTTTCTTCTGCCCATTTGTAAATTTTTCCTTTTTGCTTTATTAACCTTACTACTGCAAAAAGCAATGTTATCATTAATAGCAGCACGACGAGGCCTATCCATGCATTCTTAAATTGATCGGTTTCAAAAACTGAAAAGATGATCACTGGTAACCCAACAATGAAAACTGTAAGCAAACCAATAAAGCCAAATATTGCACTTGCCTGGTGAACTTGTGCTTTGTGAAATCCTGCTTTACGAACCTGGGATGGAGAATATGTAAGGGAAGTAACACCGCCTGCGGGTAAAAAAACACTTATAAAATTCCGTTTAAGAAATAAGATGATAGCACTGCCTAATGGAAGATTCAACCCAACTGATGAAAAACTTTTCCTGTACATTTCTCCTTGTAAATAAAAATAAACCAAAGTGAGAGTAAGTCCTATAAACAACCATAATGAATTTGCAGAAGCGATCTGTGGAGTAATAGCTTGTAGTTCCTTTCTTTCGCTTCGAAAAAAAACAATAGCAAGTAATAACATCAAAATTGCTACTACCTCTCTCCAATATGAAAAAAGAGAAAAAGACTTACTATTATTACTAACCCCTTTTGCCACAATTTAGAAGGCAAATAAAGAACAGCTGAATTCAAAACCAAAAAAGGGAGGAAGAACAACAACTGATTAACGAATCCTTTTATCTCTGTGAACAAAATGAGCTCAAATCATTTCCTTGTCTATCTTTAAATCTTGGATATGTGCCATCATTACAAACCCTCTGATAGTAAGTTGTTCGGTCTAACCTTGTTACATCGCAATCCCAACAAGTTTTCCCTCCGTTCTTACTACATGCAAAAGAAAAAACAACGAGAACGATCAATAGTTTTTTCATTTCGGAAGGTTTTACTAAAGTTAACACTAGATTTTCAGTAAATCATAAATTGGGAAACTTTTGAGCTATAACTACAAGGGTGTATAAATTTTATGTAGCTTTCTATTTAACCGTACTTAACACCATCACTCCAACAAGCCCCAAAATTGAAATAAGGGTTTCCATCACTGTCCAGGAAAGAAAAGTTTGTTTTAACGATATCTGGAAAAATTCTTTGAAGATCCAGAAACCAGAATCATTGACATGAGAACCAAATACGCTACCTGTTCCAACAGCTAATACTAATAATTCCGGCGATACCGTTCCTGTTGCCAATAATGGAGAAACAATTCCTGCTGCTGTTATCCC
>DASYQG010000053.1:0-5165 GCA_036005825.1 Chitinophagaceae bacterium
AACAACAGCTGATAATTCAGTTACTTCTTCTTTTAATACAATATCAATTGTCAATGTTCCCTTCCCTTCAAGTTTTATTGTTTGCTCAAAAGGTCTGTAGCCAACAGAAGTTGCGGTCAATAAAAATTCACCTTTCTCAGAGGTCTTAAAAGAATACTTCCCGCTTGAATCAGAAGTAGCACCATCATAAGTATCCTTCAAAGTAATGCTGACACCGATAAGAGGATTCTTTTTATCCGTTATTTTTCCGGTAATGGTAGTTTGAGCTGAAATCAAATTTGTAAGTCCAGCAAATAGAATAAAAAATAAGGTTTTGGCGATTGGTCTCATGGTCTTTTTTCGCTTTAGGACAACGAATGTAAAGTAGTTTATAATATAAACCAAATTTATTTTAGACAAAAAAGGCAACCCCATCCAGGTTGCCTTTGCTTAGGAAGAAAAAGATATTATTTTCTATACTGTGGTATTAATTGTTTTGCCATCTCCACCATTTTCTTGATCCCCTCTTCAGGCAAATTACCTTTCTTGAACTCACCCAATACTTCCGGCATCTTGTTTTCCATTTCCATCAGGAAGTGATCTTCAAATTCTCTAACCTTATTCACAGGTACGTCTCTGATCAGACCATTTGTACCAAGATAAATAATAGCTACTTGTTTTTCCACTGCGAATGGAGTGTATTGTGGTTGTTTCAGGATTTCCACGTTGCGGGCACCTTTATCCAAAACGTTTTTAGTGGCTGCATCAAGGTCACCACCAAATTTCGAGAAAGCTTCCATCTCACGATAAAGAGCCTGGTCAAGTTTCAATGTACCGGCAACCTTCTTCATTGATTTGATCTGCGCATTACCACCCACACGGCTTACCGAGATACCTACGTTGATCGCAGGACGAATACCAGAGTTGAAAAGGTTTGTTTCCAAAAAAATCTGTCCGTCAGTAATAGAAATTACGTTTGTTGGAATATATGCTGATACGTCACCTGCCTGTGTTTCGATAATTGGCAAAGCCGTTAAAGAACCACCGCCTTTCACTAAATGTTTGATCGAATCAGGAACATCATTCATTTGTTTTGCAACATTATCATCAGTAATAACTTTTGCAGCTCTTTCCAACAAGCGGCTATGCAAATAGAATACATCACCGGGATAAGCTTCACGACCCGGAGGACGACGAAGTAACAATGATACTTCGCGATAAGCAACAGCTTGTTTAGAAAGATCATCATAGATGATCAATGCAGGACGTCCGGTATCACGGAAAAATTCCCCGATAGCAGCGCCGGCAAACGGAGCATAGAATTGTAATGGAGCAGGATCACTTGCAGAAGCTGCAACGATGATTGAATATTGCATTGCACCCGCATCCTGTAAAGTCTGCATCACTCCTGCAATGGTTGATGATTTTTGTCCGATTGCAACATATATACAGTAAACGGGTTTACCCGCATCAAAAAATTCTTTCTGGTTAATAATAGTATCAACACAAATTGCAGTCTTACCTGTTTGTCTGTCACCGATCACCAACTCACGTTGACCACGACCAATAGGGATCATCGCATCAATTGCCTTGATACCAGTTTGCAATGGTTCTTTCACCGGCTCACGGAAAATTACACCGGGAGCTTTTCTCTCAAGCGGCATTTCATAACGTTCTCCGGTAATAGGGCCTTTTCCATCAATTGGCTCACCTAGTGTGTTTACCACACGGCCAACCAATCCTTCTCCAACTTTGATAGAAGCGATCTGTCCTGTACGACGAACCTTTGAACCTTCCTGTATTCCACCAGTCTCTCCCATCAATACCACTCCCACATTATCTTCTTCAAGGTTCAATGCAATTGCACGAACACCATTTTCAAATTCCACCAACTCACCATAGCGAACATTAGCTAATCCATATACACGGGCAATACCATCACCCACTTGCAACACAGTTCCTATTTCTTCAAGGTCAACGCTTGCATTAAAGTTGCTTAACTGCTGGCGCAGTATTGCACTTATTTCTTCTGGTTTTATCTGTAACATATTTCTGTTTTTACCCCCATCCCCTAAAGGAGGTTTTGACTTTACTTTTCAAATGCAGCAACGTGGGGCTCGTTACTTTTTATTTTTATATACCGAGCAACAGTATTTCTATTTTACTTCTGTTGCGTCGCACTCTTTTACTTTCTGTTCTTTACTCACCATTCACTATCTTATCTTATAAATAAAATCATTATTCTCAAATTGTCTTGAGATCTCTTTCAGGTCATACGCCACACTGGCATCTGCCAGTCTTTCACTCGTCTGTAAAATAAATCCGCCAATGATCGCTTCATTAACCACAGTCTCCAGTTCTATGTTTTTCATATTCGTAAGAGATCTAAGAAGCTCGATCAGCCTTGTTTTTGTTTCCTCGCTAACCGGGGATGCTGTTGTCAGTTTAATTGAATAGATCTCTTTATATGTTTTGTATTGTTCAACAAATGCATTTGTGATCTCAGGCAATGCTCCTTCCCTTCCTTTGCTAACCAGCAAATGGACAAAAGTATTTACCAGTTTTCCAATATTGTTTTGTGCTACCGCAATTATGATCTTTCCTTTTGCATCAGATTTAATTATCGGGCTGCGCAGCATATTTACAAAGTCGCGGTTGCCTTTGCATAACGATTGCATCCATTTCATATCTGCAAATGCCTGGTCAAGCTCGTTTCTTTCAATTGCCAGGTCGAGCAATGATTTTGCATATCGTGTAGCTAATCTTGTGTTGGTCATATTCCGATAACTTTCTTAATTCAGTTTCACTTCCTTTACCAATTCTTTAATATGCGTTTCCTGTGCTTCTTTATTTCCCAGTTCACGTCTTAATATCTTTTCTGAAACCTCGATCACCATTTTGCCCACCTGGTTCTTTACATCAGTTAAAGCTGCCATCTTTTGTGTTTCTATAGCGGCTCTCGCATCAATAATAATTTTATTTGCTTCTACTTTTGCAGATTCCTTTGATTCGTTAATGATCTTTTCTTTTGTTTCTCTTGCTTCTTTCAGCATTTGTGCTCTTTCTTCACGGGCCTGAACTAATAAAGCTTCATGCTCACTTTTCATTTCCGCCATTTCTGCTTTTATTCTTTCAGCAGTTGACAATGAATCAGCAATAGATGTTTCACGGTCTTTTAAACCTTTTGTGATCGCAGGCCATGCATATTTTTTCAAAATGAAAAACACAATAAGGAATGCAAGCAGTGTCCATATTATCAAACCGAACGAGGGGGTGAGAAGATCCATATAATTATAAATTCAAAAGTTAAAATTCAAAATAAACTGCATCCTCCGCCCTGTGCTTTGGATGCAGTCTTTGTTCATTAAAGAACCATAGCAAGGAAACCGACGATAACGGCAAACAAAGCAACTCCTTCCACCAATGCGGCAGTAAGGATCATGTTGCTGCGGATATCATTTAGTGCTTCCGGTTGACGGGCAATAGCTTCAACAGCTCCCTTTCCGATCTGGCCCACACCGATACCGGCTCCCATAGCTGCAAGACCGGCACCTACGGCACCGCCTGCATTTGCTACAGCATCTAACAGAAATAAATCCATAATTGAACTTTTTTATTGATTAAAAAATAAAACTCTTAATGTGCTGCATGTGCATCATCATGATGTGTTTCTTCATATGCCTGGCCGACAAAAACAGCAGTAAGCATTGCAAAAACATAAGCCTGGATGAACGCAACCAATATTTCAATGAAATATATAAATATGGTAAACGGGATCGAGAATAATGATGTTCCCCAACCCGCATACTTATTTAATTCTGCAAAAATGAAAATGAGTGAAATCAGACATATAATAATAATATGCCCCGCCACCATATTGGCAAAAAGACGTATGATCAATGCCATTGGCTTGATAAAAACGCTGAGAAATTCCACAGGCACAAGAATGGCTTTAACACCAATGGGCATTCCCGGGGGATTGAAAATGTGACCCCAGTAATGTTTTTTGGAACTTGCTAATATTACAACGAATGAGATAAGACCAAGGATAAGTGTGAATGCGATATTGCCAGTAACATTTGCAGAACCAGGAATCAATCCAAGCAAATTGTTGATGAGAATAAAAAAGAAAACTGTGAGCAGATAGGGCAGATATTTTTCCCATTTATCTCCAAGGTTTGGCTTTGCAACTTCATCACGAACAAATGTGACAACAGGTTCAAGAAGATTTTGCATTCCCGTTGGGGCAGATTTAACGCCATGTCCTTTCTGATATCTTTTTCCTATAGTTATCATGATCCAAACTAATAATCCAAGAGCCAGGATCATTTGCACTACATTACGGGTTAATGAAACGTCATAAAATTTTACTGACTTATCCCAGTTACCATTTGCATCAACAGGGATGATCTTTCCCACAGACAATCCTTCCTTTTTGAGAACAACCCCTTCTTTTTCCAGGTCATGCAGATAGTGCTTTTCAAGAAGCCTGTATCCTTTGTAAGATTCATGTCCATGCTCAAACTTTGATGACATGAAAACATCCAACCCTCTCTGAGGTGAATAAAGTATAACCGGCAAAGGAATTCCGATCGGAGTTACTTTACCATCTTTATCAGTTACATCAAAAAAATGAAAATCGTGACCGTCAAGAATATGGCCGAAAATGACTTCCTGGGCATTGAAACTTTTCTTTTTTGTACTGTCATTTTCTGCTCCACCGCCGTTTGCAAAAGAAGGCATAGAAATAAGCAGTGAAAAAATGCTGAAAACCGCTACAGTAAAGGATTTCATTAGTCTTGAAGTCATACCCATCCCGAAATTTGGCGCAAAGATAAGGGGGGAGGTGTAAAAAACCACGAAATTGAAGGTGCCTGAATAAAAAAACAAGTGTGGTTTTGGAACGTAATTAAAGTGAAATTTCTTTTCCTTTCACAGCAACATTAAAGCCTTTGCTTTTCACTCCTTTATCCTATTTTGACAAATCATATTTATGCAACTGATTTATGCTTTTCAAATTGTAACTGATACAGCTTTTGATAATATCCTTCTCTTGAGATCAACTCCTCATGAGTGCCGACCTCTTTTACTTCACCTTTATCCAGCACAATTATCTTGCTTGCTTTGCGAATGGTGGAAAGCCGGTGTGCGATAACAATAGAGGTTCTTCCTGCGATCAATTTATC
>DASYQG010000054.1:0-19945 GCA_036005825.1 Chitinophagaceae bacterium
GCATTGCATCAGCAAACTGCAGGGTCAAAGAATGTTTTCCCGGAGGCAATTTTATTTCCGCAGAAGTTTGTGCATTTCCAAAGTGAAGATGAACAGAATCTTTTTTGATCACTTCACCGGTTGGAATTGAATCAATGTCAATAAGGATATGATGATGACCAGACGCTGGTTTCAATTTTCCGTTCGCTGTATCCACATGCATTGCATCCACTCCCATTTCAACTTTTAGAGGTGAAGTAACAGTTTGGCCGTCTTTCAGGTTAGCAAAATAAACTCTCGCATTTGCAGGAACTTCTGGCATAGCGGGCATTTCAACTGCAGTTGCAGTAGATGCATGTGCATCATGTCCTTCTTCTTTGGTTTCAGATGTTTTATCATCTTTATTGTTGCAGGCAATCAATGATGCAGCAACAATAGCAGCGGTAAATAAGTATTTCATAAATGATTTTTTAAAAAAATAAGATGGCTAAGGTAATGAACTTGGAGATACAAGAATTACTCTCCCCAATTTATTTTGCTTTCGTAACTTTAGTTCCCTTAATTTAATAATATGGATCAGAAAATTATCAACCTGTACGATGAGTATATTCATTCAGCCACTATTACCCGTGCTGACTTTTTAAAACGACTTACACTCATTACAGGGAGCATTGCCCTTACACAATCAGTATTGTCACAGATAGAAAACAATTATACAAAACCCGGTCTTACCAGAGCTGAAGATTTGTTCACCGAATACATAAATTATCCCGGTGTACCCAATCAAATGAAAGCCTATATCGCAAGACCAAAAGAGGAAAAAAAATATGCAGCAGTGATAGTTATTCATGAGAACCGTGGGTTGAACGCACATATTGAAGACGTAGCAAGAAGAGCAGCAACGGCCGGTTATCTGGCGATAGCGCCAAACGCTTTATCTGCATTAGGAAAAACATTTGCCAATGAAGATGAAGCAAGGGCTGGTTTCAGCGAATTGAAACCCGAGGATAATCTCAAGAATTTTATTGGTGCTTTCGATTATTTAAAAACAAGAAAAGATTACAATGGTAAAGCCGGATGTGTTGGGTTCTGCTGGGGTGGCGGTATGTCAAACAGCCTGGCTGTTAATATTCCTGACTTAAAAGCTGCTGTTGCATTTTATGGTCGCCAGCCTGCTGCTACAGATGTTCCAAAAATAAAAGCTGCGGTGCAATTGCATTATGGTTCTCTCGATCAAGGTGTAAATGCCGGCATTCCTGCTTATGAGGAAGCATTAAAAGCAAATAAGATCACCTATGAATTATATATGTATGAGGGAGCTAACCATGCTTTTCATAACGATACTTCCCCGGCAAGATATAATGAAGCGGCTGCAAAATTAGCATGGCAACGAACACTTGAGTTTTATGCAAAATATCTTAAATAGTTTACCTCGTCTATGAAAACAAACAAGGCGTTTGCTTCACTGATTCTCCTGTTATTTTTTTCGATCGCCACTCTTGCACAAAAGAGTTCGCTCGTCTATACCGTAAAGATGGATAATCCTGAGTGGCATTTCTTTCATGTACAACTTACTTGTAAAGGAATAAAAAAGAATTTTATCGATTTTAAAATGCCTGCATGGACGCCGGGTTATTATCAAAAAATGGATTTTGCAAAAAACCTTGAACAGTTTAAAGCATCCAATGAAACAGGCAAAGAACTAAAATGGGAAAAAATAAATGATAATACCTGGAGAGTATCCAGCAATAATTCTAACACGGTAAACCTCGCTTATGAAATAAAAACTGTGAGGCCATTTGTTGCTACCGCATATTTGGATGAGACCCGTGCTTATATTTTACCAGCAGCTGTTTTTTTACACATTGATAAAATGATCAACCAGCCTGTTCAGGTAATAGTGGTTCCTGATAGTAAATGGAACCGGGTGGCAACGGGATTAGATTCACTTCCCGGTAAAAAATTTACTTACTCCGCTCCTGACTTTGATATTTTATATGATTGCCCGATCCTTGTTGGCAATCTTGAAGAGTTGACTCCATTTAAAATAAGAGGAGTTACTCATCGCTTTATTGGTCTTAAGCTCGGCGATTTTGACAGGGAGCAATTCATTCTTGATCTGAAAAAAGTTGTTGATGCCGCGGTAAATATCATCGGGCATATTCCTTACAAAAATTATACATTCATTGCAATTGGCTCCGGCCCCGGCGGCATTGAGCATTTGAATAATACAACTTTTGGTTTTAATGGAAGTAATTTCAAAAATCGCGATAGTTATATCCGCACTCTTCATTTTTTAGCCCATGAATATTTTCATCACTATAATGTAAAACGAATTCGCCCAATTGAACTCGGCCCGTTTGATTATGACAAAGGCAGCCGTACAAAAATGCTTTGGGTTTCAGAAGGGCTTTCTGTTTATTATGAATACATGGTGGTGAAAAGAGCAGACATAACAACAGATGTAGAGTTATTCAATGCGTTTCGTGGAAATATCATGGCTTTTGAAAATAAGCCCGGTAGACTTTATCAAACTCTTGAACAGGCAAGCTATGAAACGTGGAGTGACGGACCATTTGGAAGAACCGGTGATGAAGTAAATAAAACGATCTCTTATTATGACAAAGGTCCCGCAGTAGGGTTGCTTTTTGATTTTAAGATCCGCCAGGCAACTAATAATAAAAAGTCGCTGGATGATGTAATGCGATTCCTATATAAAGAGTATTATCAAAAAAAGAAAAGAGGATTTACGGAAGAAGAATTAAAGAGTGCTTTTGAATCTGTTGCCGGTGTTTCGTTAGCAAAGGAATTTGAATACATCACAACCACTAAAGAACTTGATTATCCAACCTATTTCAATTATGCCGGGTTGGACATTGATACAACTACACAAGTCTTGCCCGGTGCATATGCTGGCTTCACTTTAAGAGAAAGAGAAGACAGCGTCTTTATCGCAAATGTCGATTATGAATCCCCGGGATGGAATAAAGGCATAAGAAGAGGACAGCAATTAGCTAAGATCAATGGAGAAAAAGCGACCGCAAGTTTGTATAATAAAATAATTACAGGCGCAAGACCTGGTGATAAAATAGGACTTACCATATCCATCAATAATGTTATGACGGATGTAGAAATTATTTTTAATAAAAAAACTGAAAAAGGATTTAAGATCATTCCCTCCGCCAATCCTGATACTTTACAAAAACAAATACTGGAAGGTTGGTTAAAAGGATAAGACCCTTATCTTTAAAGTATAAACAATACCCCCATGTGGATCTTCCAGATCGCCAGGTTTTTTAGAAATGTATTCCGGTTGATTGCTATTTTTTTTATTACTCTTAAACATGTTGTCAAGAATTGGATGTACAACACGTGGATGCGCCGCATTTTTGACCCAAAAGGAAAAAGACTTACCAATAGGGCTGAACAACTTCGCCAAACGATAGAAGAGTTGGGACCAACATTTGTCAAGTTCGGGCAGATCGTTGCAGACAGACCAGACCTTGCATCAGATCATTTACGTGAAGAGCTAAAAAAATTGCAATCAAATGCAAGACCGATGGACGATGGCGAAGCTATCAGTCTTATTGAAACAGAATTGGGCGATCCTATTGATGAGGTTTTTCTTACTCTTGAAAAAAAACATATTGCTTCCGCCTCGATCGCACAAGTTTATTCCGGAGTTTTAAGAACTGGCGAAAGAGTTGCAATAAAAATACAACGTCCCAATATCAAGAATAAGATCGAGATCGATCTTATATTAATGAAAATATTAGCAAAACAAGTTGTAAAGACTTATCCCGGGCTCACCAGTTTTAATCTAATTGGTTTTGTCGAAGATTTTGGCGAGAACCTGATGAAGGAACTTGATTTCAATAATGAAGCATCAAACATGCTTCGTTTTACGGATATGTTCAAAGACGATCCTAGTTGTTATATACCAAAAGTTTTTATAAAACATAGTCGCCAGCGATTATTGGTAATGGAATATATCGAAGGTCTTCGCCCGGATGACATCGATGGATTAAAAGCCGCCGGTTTTGATCCGCAAGTGATCGCAGAAAATGGAACTCATATAATATTAAAGATGATCCTTCGTCATGGATTTTTCCATGCCGATCCGCATCCCGGAAATATTTTCATTCGAGGCGATAACCAGATCGTTTTATTAGATCATGGAATGGCAGCCAGTTTAAAGCCAAGACAAATACAGGCATTGATAAATTTTATGCTTGGCTTTTCAAAAAATGATCCGCATCGCATAGCCAAATCGCTGCTTAGTTTGTCTGAAATAACTTATTTCAAAGAAATGGAAGATCTTGAATTCCGCCTTGGAGAAATAATTAAAAAGTACAGTTATATGAGTTATGAGCAGGTGGACATCTCTGCTGTCATGACCGAAGCATTCAAAGTCATTGGACGATATGGATTGACCGTTCCCTCCAATCTTTTTACATTAATAAAATCGCTGGCTACCATTCAAAAGTTTGCCGAACATCTTGAAGCAAATGTTTCAATAGCAGGTATGATACGACCTTATGCTACTGAAAAAATAAAAGAACAATTCAGCTGGGATGCGGTGGTGAAAATTGTGACGGATTCTGCAGAAGATTATTTGTACCTGGTAAGTAAACTACCTAAGGATATAAGGGAAGTTGTCGGCAAATTGAAAGACGGTGTGATGCGGCATGAGATCAATTTCAGCGAAGACAGTTTTACTAATAAAGCATTCCGGATGAACATCAATCGTCTTGCTTTTGTTTTCATACTTGGATTGATGATGATCTGTTCAACAATGCTTATGATCTATATGCGTGATAAACAGATAATCCGGATATTCTTTTATACCACGCTTATTATTACCACTTTTACTGCTTTGCGTTTACTTGCAAAAACAAGATAATCAGAAAGGTTATTTTATAATTCCATTTGCACGGAAAATAAGCATCAGTGTGCCGGCATATCTTTCTTTATAAAATTTCTTTTTCACGAAATCATTAAAAATAGAAGTAGCTATCCATACATTATCAGAAGTGCGGTTGTCAGTTAATTTCATGGCGAGTGGAACAAGATAATCATAGCCATCCAATTTTTGCAATGTTCTATCCTGCTCATATATCCAAAGTGTATAGGCATAGTTCCTTTTGTTGAATGCTGACTCATCTATTCTTTTATCAGCATAAGAAACAAAAACTGAAGTTGAATTGACGCCTCTTTTTTTCAAGCCATCCGTAAAGTATGGCATTACGTCTTCCATGATCCTTTTTGTTGCTGAATTACCATTAGCAACAATTAAAATAGAATCAACTTGCGGATAATCTTTATTCAGTGAAGTACGTTGCTGGATGTACACACCATCTTCTAATTTTTTCATCGTGTTGCAACTGCATAACAGAAGTGCCAGGAGCGGTATAAGCAGGCTACTTTTCATAACATCCTTCTTAAAGTTACGTAAAAAGAACAGACATTATTATACGGATGAATGATTACCAGGGTTGCCGCCTTAATAATTATTCTGTTATCTCGGAAATTTGTACATTTAAAATATCAATCCTTCTGAAATCCCGATCTTACTCTAGGCAGACTCCGCCCACCATTTATTCATTTATTAATTAAAAACAAAACTTTTATGAAAAAATTCCTTTTCGGAGTTCTTATCTCCACCATTTTTATCTCCTGTGCTGATAAAGCAGAAGAGAAAACAACAACTGAGACACCTGCTCCAACCACAGAAATAAAAAAAGCAGCAACTGATGTATTGGATCTTAGTGAAGCTGATGGAGTAAAAGCAGGCTTAGCTGCATTTACAAAAGGTGACATTGACGGCATGACCGCCAACTTTGATGATAATGTCCGTTATTTTTTTTCTGGCGGGGATAGTCTCATTGGAAAACAAAAGGTAAAAGATTATTATACCGGCCGCTGGAAAATAATTGACTCCGTTATGTATTCAGAAACTATTTTGCTGCCAGTTAGAATTAATGAAAGTCAATCGCCACAATATGCAACAGTAGGCAAATGGGTATTTTGCTGGAATTTTGCCCATGTAAAATATAAAAATGGTAAATGGCTTCATTTCTGGATCCACACCGATTATCATTATAATGATGCAGGCAAAGTAAATACAGTGATACAGTTTATCGACAAGCACCCCATCATGGAGGCCACGAAAGGCATGAAGATGTGATAAAATAAAAATTCTTAACCCCGCTTTGCGGGGTTTTTTATTTCCAATCCGCTGCTGATTTCAAATGAATCTATTTTTGAAAAAAAAACCTATTTTTAATCATTGAGAACCAAAACTTAAAGTCTGATGAAAAAACTACTGCTATTGGCTAGCTCCTTGTTCTTTTTGATCATAACTGCGTTTGCACAACAAATCGTTTCCGGAAGAGTAACTGATGATAAAGGAAATGCTGTAGAAGGAATTTCAGTAAAACTTAAAGGAACCACAACCGGTACAACTACTGATAAAAATGGTGATTACACCATCAAAGTTTCCGGCACAAATCCAGTCCTTATTTTTTCTGGTGTTGGTTTTAATGACCGCGAAGTAAATGCTTTCTCCGCTGCAAATATTTCCCTGGAAACAGCAGCGATCACACTTACTGGTATTGAAATGGTAGGTACCCGCAGTCTCAAAAGATCATCAACAGAAACACCAGTGCCCGTCGATATTATTCCTATTGCAAAAGTGACGAACCAACTAGGTCTTGTCGAGATCAATTCGATCCTTCATTATATAGCGCCTTCATTTAATTCAAATCGTCAATCCGGTGCTGATGGCGCTGATCATATCGATCCTGCCACTTTAAGAGGACTTGGACCAGATCAAACTCTTGTTCTTATTAATGGTAAAAGAAGACACCAGATCTCATTAGTTAATTTATATGGTAGTCGTGGCCGTGGTAATACAGGCACCGATCTTAATGCAATCCCCGCTGCTGCCATTGAAAGAATAGAAATACTTCGTGATGGCGCTAGTGCCCAATATGGTTCTGATGCCATTGCCGGCGTTATAAACATTGTTTTAAAATCAAGTGTAAAAGAACTTACAGCCACTGCTACTGCCGGCACACATATGACCGGTTATGGTGGCACACTTGATTATGATGGACAAAAGGTTTTGGAAAATCAAATAGATGGGTTGGAATATAATGCCAACGTGAATTATGGTTTTAAATTAAAAGACAATGGATTTTTAAATCTTACAGGTGATTATTTGAATAAGGCAAAAACATACCGTCCCAACTACGAACCAATATTTCCCGATAATTATCGTCAGAAATTTGGAGATGGTTCTTATTCAAATTACCGCGTATACTTTAATAACAAAATAAGTCTTGGCGGACCAACAGAATTTTATTCATTCGGCGGATACAATCGCCGCGATGGCGAAGCTTATGCATACACCCGTGATGCCGGAAGCGAAAGAAATGTGACCGCAATTTATCCTGATGGATTTAATCCACTGATCACTTCTGAGATCACTGACAAATCGATCTCATTTGGTGTAAGAACAAAATTCTGCGGATGGAACTCGGATTTTAATGGCACCTGGGGAAGCAATCGCTTTCATTATGGAGTTGAAAAAACATTGAACGCTTCTTTGGAGGCAAGTTCTCCTACTGAATTTGATGCTGGTGGTTTTCAGCTAGCTCAAAATACGCTCAGCGCTAATTTTTCAAAGCCAATTAGCGGTGTTGGAGCGGGGCTCAACCTTGCATTTGGTACTGAATACCGCTATGAACAATATCAAATATTTGCAGGTGAAACAGCATCATGGAAACAATATCTTGATCCGAATGGCAATCCAATTGTTTTCTCTATTAATGGTCCCGGGGATACAACTTTCCGTCCCGGCGGTTCACAAGGCTTTCCCGGGTTCCAGCCAAAAGATATTGTAAAATCAAATCGTAAAAATTTTGCTGCCTATGCAGATGCTGAACTTGATATTACAAAAAGTATATTAATAGCTGGCGCAGTAAGAATTGAGAACTATAGCGATTTTGGATGGACAGATAATTATAAACTGGCAACAAGACTTAAAGTAAATAACAATTTAAGTTTCCGTGGATCATGGAGCACCGGTTTCCGTGCACCTTCTCTCCCACAGATCCATTTTAGTTCCACATTTACCAATGTGGTAGCAGGACAGATATTCGACCAGGTGATCGCACCAAATACAAGTGAATTAGCAAAAGAAGTTGGCATCCCGGAATTAAAAGAAGAAACATCAAACAACGTAGGACTTGGCTTTGTAGCAAAAATTGGAAAGAAGTTCAATCTTACTGTTGATGCATACCAGATAAAAGTAAAAGATCGTATCGTATTAACAGGTTTGTTTGATACGGGTGATGATAAGATTGGTGGAATCTTGCAGAGCATGAATGTTGGCGCTGCACAATTTTTTACAAATGCAGTTGATACAAAAACAAGAGGAGTCGATGTGATCGCAACTTACGGCACCAATCTTGGGCAAGGAAAATTAAATGCGACTCTTGCGGCAAATTTCAACAAAATGGAAGTGGAAGCTGTGCATACTACCCCATTGTTGGAAGGTAAAGAAGAAATATATTTTGGGGTAAGAGAAAGATATTTCCTGCTTGCGTCAGCACCACATCATAAGATCAATTTAAGTTTTGATTACACTGTTAACCGCTTTAATGCATTTGTTCGTGTTACCCGTTTCTCTGGTGTGAGACTAATTGATTTTAATTTTGATGAATCTGATCCGGATATTTATGATGCAAGACACACGCTTGACCTGACATTCGGTTATAAGATCAACAACAATTTTGATATTGCAATTGGCGGTGCAAATATCCTGGATACTTATCCAAGCATCCAGGATCCGGGATTAACTGAAACCGGTGGTATGTGGGATGCAGTGCAAATGGGACATGGTGGTGCTTTCTTCTTTGCAAAGATTGTTTATAGGTTTAAAACAAAGTGATCGTTAAAAATATTTATTAGTAAAGGCCTCCACATTGGAGGTTTTTTTATTATTGTTGTATTTTGCCTGTGGGCAAGAACCAGGGCGAACAGAAAAATGATCACACATGAAATATTTGAAGTTGGATCCTGAATATCAATGTAGTCCATTATGGGTTAGTCTGGATGGTGAGATTTATAAGAACTTTGAAATTGATGCTTCACCTTTTGATGAGTTGTTGAAAAATAAAATATTTAATTGGGCTAAAAACTTTGAAGACACATTGAATCAAGATTATCCTCCTGATTCGGGATTTAAAAGTGTAGAAGAAGAGGAACAATTTGAGCAAAGCGGGATTGATATTTGGAAAGATATTGTAAAATCCTACTCTAATCTTTTCAATAAAGTTCTTTTTAAAAGCTATAGGTTACAAAAACTCTATTCTAACTTGATAGAATATCAAAAGGACCTAAAGAGTAAATCGATTAACTAATATGAGATTAAGTGCTTTCAAGAATTTCAGCCCGACTGGGATATTGCCCGGAGACATATACAAATATAAGAATGCTAATGGCAGAAGCCGAGCGGATGGAAGCGGTCTTGTTGTTATTTATTACAGTTACATTTTATCTCTCCTATATCAAAATATTTCAGAGGCTTGTTTATACTCGGGAATGATTCTAAATAAACAATGCAAACACTATCGCCGACCTTTGTTAAATCTTCTTCCAATGAGTTCCCTTTGTATTTTTTATTTCCAATTGTAAACTCATATATTAAAGTAGCTTTTTGAGATTTAATTTTACTTATATCATCTATCAAAAAAGCCACTTTACATTTCCCATTTTGTTTTAATATTTTATCTCCAACAATAGAACGTAATAAGAAAAATAAACACGAAATAATTATAACCCAGAAAACAATCACTTTTATTCGTCTTGTCATTTAAAATTTTTTTTCAGTCTGCTCGGGATCTTGCCTGATACATGTACAAATATAATAATGGTAATGGCAGAACCGCGATACTATAAACCTTTACATTGTAGTTTATCTATTTATTTAAAAATAAAGAAGACCTTTTAAGAATAGAGCCAAAGACAGCTTTATCAATTTCAGGAAACTTTATCGGATCTGCAGGATCTTCTTTGTGAGGATTTATTTCATACTGCATCCAACCTACATCATGCCATTGCCCGAGTTTATACCCGATCTTTTTATAAGTTGTTAGGTATTCAAAACCAAATTTTTTATGAAAAGCAATACTCCTGTCATTCGGCAATGTAATAACAGCATAAGCATTTACATAACCCTGTATTTTTAAAATATCAAACAATGCAGTGTATAATGCATTTGCAATTCCTACGCCATGATATTCTTCTGAAATGTAAACTGATGGCTCCGTGCACCATTGATACCCTTTTCGGTCACGATGTTTGCCGGCATAAGCATAACCGGCGATCTCATTATTTATTTCGCAAACGAGCCATGGCCTTTCAGCAAGATTTGAGAGCACTCTTTGTTGAAAATCTTCAACAGATGGAACCTCCGTTTCTTGCGTGATACCGGAATTAAGAATAAATGGGCTATAGATCTCCAGCATACCGACAGCATCATCTCTGGTTGCTATTCTTATATTGCCAGCCATTTTGATTTTTTACTTTTGACTTTTTACTTACCTGCAAAATAAGTCAAAGTAAGATAAATCACGCCTCATAAACCCATTTCCGGAATATCGGCGCTGTTTCCTGGCTTACTATGATCGCATGATTTATATCTGATGTAGCAAGATCGATCTGCAGCTTTACTTTTTCGTATGGCTTAAAGCTCCTGATGTAATTTATATTTACAATATACTGCCTGTTTGCCCTGAAAAATTTGTTCTTATCCAATTCAATTTCCAGATCACAAAGATTTTTATCTGATAAATATTTTTTACCCGATTTATCAATTACATACACCACTTTATTTTCTGTAAAGAATAAAACAATGTCATCAAAAGGCAGTGCAATACTTTCAATTCCTTTTTTAACAACCAACCTGGTTTTTTTAGGTTGTAAAAATGGATTCACCAGTTTATTTATATCGTTGAACTTACCGGCAAAATGATGTTGCAGCATTTTATATTTCTTCAGCGACTTGTCCAATTCTTTTTCATCAACAGGCTTCAATAAATAATCAATGCCATTATGCTCAAAGGCATTTAGCATAAACTCATCGTAAGCTGTAACGAAAATTACGGGTGCCTCCACCACGCAGTTCCGGAATATCTCAAAAGACAAACCATCTGGTAATTGTACATCGCTGAAAATAATATCAGCATTTCGTGGTTGTCCGAGATAACTGATGCCCTCCTGCACTGATGTGATCGTAGCAAGCAGGTTTACGTCTGCAGAGACACGGGCAAGGGTTTGCAAAAGACTTTCCCTCGACGGTCGCTCATCTTCAATAATAATAGTGTTTAACATGGCTTAAGGTTTAAAGGTTAGTTATTAAAGGAAGTTTTACCAGGAAATGGAATTCATCATTTTCAATAACAATATTTTTATTACACACAAGCTTATATCTTGAACTAAGATTTCTTAACCCGATACTGGTTGAATCAACGAGGTAAGGTTTAGGTCTTTTATTATTTCTTACTTTCAAATATTCTCCGTTCAGGGATAATCTTATCATCAATGGATTTTCTACACTGAACTCATTATGCTTGATCGCATTTTCCACTACTGTTTGCAGCGCACAAGGCGGCATCATTATTTTCCCTGTTCCTTTTTCCGGTCCTTTCGCATCTAATTCAAATATTAATTTATTCTCATGCCTTACCTGCAAAAGGAAAAAATAGCTTTCAATGAATTCAAGTTCCTTAAATAAAGAAACAAGCTCTTTGTTCTTGTTCATCAATACATATTTATATACCTGCGCAAGGCGTGAGTTGAATACATAAGCGGTATCGGGGTTTGTGATGATTAGATGACTCAATGTATTAAGTGAATTAAAAATAAAATGCGGATCAAGCTCATTATTTAATACATCCAGCTCTGCCTCCATTCTTTCCCTGTCTAGCTCTTCAACAATTTTTGTATCCAGCTCTCTTTCTTTACTCAAAAAAAGTATTTCATAGACAAGGGTAAAGATCAACACCGCCATTATCGTAAAAGCAATGAATCCAAAAAACTTTTCCCATGTAAAAATGTCTTTTGAGATACGAAACCAGATCATCGTCATTGCTCCGCCAGAAGCCGCGCCGTATAAGGCCGATACAATTGAGATGGACAGGATCTTTAAAAACGGGTTTGGGGCTTTCCGGAATATTGGCCGCAACTTCATATGTATCCAGTTGCAACCGCCCCATATTATAAATGACGTAAGTATAAAATAGCAATTGGAAATAATTATCTGCGCCGCAGAATATTTCTCATACCTAATGATGCCCGAAACTGCAGGAATTAACAACCCGAGCAAGGGAATGAACAGAAGCCTTAATTGAAAGTCTCGTACCATAGCAGCGACGGTTGTGGTCAAAAATTAATATGCCGGCTTCGTCATGTGTAGTCATGAAAATTATCAAACGATATTTTCATCCAATTTATATGTCCTCTATGTTAAGTAATACTAAATAATGCCATATGGACAAATACCATTACGAAAGGCAAACGAAAATCAACTGATAGTCATGAGTAGGTGAAAGCTATTAATGCTGACTTCAATGGTTGCGGTATCGCTGCTTCATTTATAAAAAATTACAAACTGTTGAAGAATTCGGTATCTCATAGAGGTGTTTTAATAACGAACATTCATGCTTCAGTAATTGAACATAGACATATTGAAGCAAAATCATGCAAATTGATGCCTACCTCCATAGTTGTTAAACAAAAAATATGTTTGCATGAAAAAAATCTTATTTACTGCCTTCTTCTTTTTGTCTGCATTAATAATGGTTGGACAAAACAGAACGGTTACAGGTAAAGTAACCAACGCTGAGGGAAAGCCTGTACCATTTGCCACGGTAACGATCAAGGGTACTTCCACAGCCGTATCAGCCGATGAAAATGGGAACTACAGCATCAAGGCACCCGCAAATGCCGTTCTTGTATTCAGCTCCTCGGGTTATCAATCCGGCGAGGTGAATATCGGCGATGAAACAACAGTCAATTCAACCCTCACGGGCCAGGGAGTTTTGGCGGAAGTGGTTGTAACGGCGCTTGGCATCAGGCGAAGTGATCGTGGACTGGGTTATTCAGTTTCAAAAGTGAACCCCGACAACCTGCTTCAAAAATCAGAACCAGATATTTTAAAAGGTTTGGAAGGTAAAGTTGCAGGAGTTGATATCCGTAGTTCACAAGGAACTCCCGGCGCTGCTACACGAATTCAAATTCGGGGAAACAACTCTTTCTTTGGAAACAGTGAACCGTTAATAGTTGTGGATGGTATTCCTTATAGTAATGACCAGGTAACAACAACCAGCCAGGTTTCCAATGGCGGCGCCTATTCAAACGGTATCTCGAATCTTGATCCCAATGATATTGCAACCATGACCGTATTAAAAGGATCATCAGCTGCTGCTCTATATGGTTCAAGGGCTTCAAATGGTGTAATTGTCATTACAACAAAATCCGGTAGTGCCCGTCGTGCAAAAGGAACTGAAATTAATTTTAAATCATCTTTCTCAAATGAAACAATTGCGAACCTTCCTGAATATCAAAACGAATATGGGGCCGGCTCGCAATTAGGATATTCAAATGCAAATGGATCCTGGGGACCGGCATTCGGCACAATTGATTCAATTCCTGCATGGCCTTCCTATAAGGCAGCCTATCCTGAACTTTTTCCATCAGCTAACATTGCATATCGTCCTTATCCAAACAATGTAAAAGATCTTTTTAGAAAAGGAGCTATTTATGAAAACTCCTTGAATGTAAGTGGTGGTGACGAAAAAACTTCTATTGGTGTTACCGCATCACATTTATTTCATAAAGGATATGTGCCTAATTCTGATCTTCAAAGAGTCAATCTTTCTTTAGGCGCTTCTACCAGGCTAAATATTGGCATTAATGTCAGCGGCAATTTTGCTTATACACGATCTGAGCAGAATGGCGGCTTCTTTGGCGAGAACCAGGTTAGTGGTACTGCATCTTCTTTTGCCCGTTCTTTATTCCTTGCCCGCAACTGGGACCTGAATCTTCCTTTTGAAGATCAAAACGGTTTGCCTTTACAACCAAACGTAACAGGTTATGATAATCCACGTTGGTCTGCGAAATATAATACGATCAATACAGACGAAGAAAGAATGGTCGCTGGTGCCCATTTTGATTTTAATATTAAAAAATGGATACGTGTTGACTATACAATTGGCAGTAACGTAGCTCGTATTGACAGAAGAGAGATCACAGAGATAGGCTCAAGAGCAGCATCGGGCCTTGGAAGATTAGTGTTAGATAATTACAGAAAATCTGAAGTGGAATCAAACCTGCTTGTTACGCTAACTCCTCCTTTAAAAAATAAAGACTTTACTTTGAAAGTGTTGGTTGGTAATAATGTAAACCAACGAACAATTACCGATGCCGCTCAAACAGGCAACCAGTTCATCACAAAAGGAATTTATACACTTAGCAATACCTCGCAACAGCAATTTACCAATGACTTTTATTCAAGACAAAGAATAATTGGCGTCTTTGGTGATGCTACGATCGGCTATAAAAACTTTGCGTTCTTAAATGGAACGTTACGGAACGACTGGTCTTCAACCTTACCGGTTGAAAACAGGAGTTATTTATATCCATCAGTTTCCGGTTCTGTAATAGTTACTGATGCGTTGAAAATAAAAAGCAATGTAATAGATTATGGAAAGATAAGAGCTGGTTGGGCAAAAGTTGGTCGTGATGCTCCTCCTTATTCTTTAAATGATGTGTACACCATCAATCCAAGTTTCTTAAGCACGCCATCTGCTTCCCTGCCATCAACAGCAAATAGTCCCGATCTTAAACCAGAGTTTACAACTGAGCTAGAATTAGGAACTCAATTAAGTTTTGCAAAAAGAAGAGTGGAGCTAGACTTCACATGGTATGATAAGAAATCCACCAACCTCATCGCTATTATTACTACTCCTCCTGCATCAGGCTACTTAGCCCAGGTAACCAATTTCGGCGCCATCCGGAATACCGGTGTAGAGGTTGACTTAACAGTTCGCCCGGTCAGAGGAAAAAATTTCAGCTGGGATATACATGGAATTTTTACACACAATGAAAATACAGTTACAGAATTAACAAGCGGAGTTGACAGAATTCAACTGGCAGGTGTCATCTCTGGTATCAATCCTTATTTAGAACCAGGAAAACCATTTGGTTATTTAAGGGGAACCGTTTCTGCCCGTGATGCGGAAGGAAATTTATTGATAGATCCGGTAACCGGCTGGTCGATCACTGCTGATGATGAGCAGATGATCGGTGATCCTACACCTGATTTTAAAATGGGTATTACTAATACATTCCGTTACAAAGGTCTTTCATTAAATGTACTGTGGGATTGGACACAAGGCGGAGATATTTATTCTGTAACGGTTGCTTCCTTATTAGGAAGAGGAGTTACAAAAGATACAAGAGACAGGCAAACTGCATGGATCATTCCGGGAGTATATGGAGATCCAAATAATCCGGGCCAACCATTATTAGTAAATGGTAAAACAGTACCTAATCATACTGTTGTTACACCAAACGATCTTTTCTTTGCGTCAGGCGGACCTTCTGCTTCTTTTGGAATCAACTCTGCAACCGAATGGAATGTATATGATGCAACGGTCTATCATCTTAGAGAAGTAACGTTGGCGTATGATGTTCCAAAAAGTTTATTGGCAAATTTGCCTTTCAAAGCGATCACCTTGAGTTTTAGTGGAAGGAATTTGTGGCACTTCGCTCCGAACATGCCTAAGTACACCCATTTCGATCCTGAAGTAAACAGCTTTGGCTCTACCGCGGTGCAAGGCATCGAATTATCAGCAGCTCCAACAACAAGACGATTTGGATTTAATATGAATTTATCATTCTAATCATTAAACTCAATTTTAATAATATGAGACATAAAATAAAATTCTTCATCCCCCTTGTTGCTTTGCTGGCAATGTCGTGCAAAAAATTCTTAGATATCAACACTGATCCTAACAATCCAACAACGATCGAAGTATCTAAGTTGCTGCCGACAACACAAAGAACTTTGGGTGATGCCCTATCAATGGATGAACAAAATGGCGGCATATCTGAAATACTGGCTGTATATGCCCACCAGATGACCACGAGGGAAAGCCAGGATAAATATGGTATCACCGGCGTTGATGTAAACATTCAAACAGCATGGTCGAAGATCTTTTCTTCTACCGGCAATCCAGGAACGGTTTACCCGGTTTATGGTGTATTGCAAAACCTGGAAGATATTATTGCAAAATCAACAGAAGCCGGCAACATGAAATATGCCGGCATCGCAAAAATCTTAAAAGCATATACATACAGCGTACTGGTTGATGTGTTTGGGGATGTTCCATATTCAGAAGCAAATAAGTTAAAGGAAGGAATTCTGCATCCGAAATTCGATGATGATGCGGCGATCTATGAAAGTTTGTTTGCATTGCTTAATTCAGGAATAGCTGATCTTACTAATGCAACGGCGCCAAATACTAAAGTGCCCGGCACAGATGACCTCATGTATGGCGGCAATATAGCAAGATGGATCAAAGCTGCTAACACAATTAAATTAAAAATGTATGTGCAGATCAGGAAAGTGAAAAATGTTTCTGCAGAAGTAAATGCATTGATCAGCGCAGGCAACCTGATCAGTTCAACAAGTGAAAGTTTTCTTGTTCCTTATGGTTCTAATGGCGCAACTGATGACAGAAATCCTGGTTTCTATACATATTTCGCAACGCAACGCAGCAATCATGTGAGCCCATGGTTTTATGAGATCATGAAAGGATATAATTCAAGAATATTTACAGGCAATCCTGATCCAAGAATTAAATATTATATCTATAACCAGGTAAATGCAACGCAAGCCCCGCGAGAAGGTAATCAAACTGAGTACAGAGATGGACCTTTTGTTTCCATTTATTTCGGATCAGTTGGTCCTGACCGCGACAGAGCTCAGCAAAATACAATTAGTCTGTTCGGTATCTACCCGGTTGGTGGTAAATATGATGATGGAAGCGCCACTGTAGCAAATGCAAACAGTGGAACTGGTGCAGCTCCTTACCGGCTTATCACCTATGCAGACCGGCTTTACCTGGAAGCAGAACTGATAAATGCCGGGATTGTTACTGGTGATGCAAAAGCAAAACTTACAGCTGCAATTGCAGAATCATTTAAACAAGTTGACTATGTAATTGCAAATTATGTAAAGACTACTCAAAATGTTCCTGCATTAGTTGGTTCGGCAGCAGTAACAACATATACAAATAATGTATTGACAGAATATGACGCAGCCTCACCAGAGAAAAAGTTAGAGATCATCATGACGCAAAAATGGTTATCATCTGTCGGTAGCGCAGTTGATCAGTATACTGATATAAGAAGAACCGGCTATCCTGTTGTATTTGATCCATCAAATCCAGCAATGGCACCGGGGGGAAGAGTACAACCTCCTATTAATGGCGATCCTGTAAATCCCGGCAATCAAAAATCGGTTCCGGTTCAATTGAGCAGAACATTTGCGTTGGCATTGCCCTGGTTCCAGACAGAATTAGAAAGTAATCCAAATGCACCGGCACAAAAAAATCCAAGCACATATAAAATTTTCTGGATGCCTTAATTAACACTAACAAAAAATTAATTATGAAAAAAATAATTAGCTATAGTTTCTATCTGTTTTTGGGTACAGTATTCTTTACTGCCTGCAAAAAAGATTCGAATGGGAACTTGCCCGAGCTTACCAGGTTTCCTTTACCCCTTGTTGTAAAGGTTGCCGGTTCAGACCAGGTAATATCGGCCCAGGCGCCCAATACATTTTCAGGAAAATATTCTGTCGGGCTTTATTTCCCGAACGATGCTCCGCCTAAAAAGTTTGATGTGGTTGTAATAAAAAACAACGATGTCACAAATGTGAAGGTGCTAAAAACTGATGTTACCAGTTTTCCAACTGAGCTTACCATTACTGGCCAGCAATTAGCAACTTTATTTAATGCACCAATAGTTTTGGGAGATAAATTTGATATCGGCGTTGATGTAACGACATATACAGGTGCAAAGTTTGAAGCGTTTCCTGCCGTTGGTAACTCCTATGCGGCCGGTATCGCGGCACAACCAGGCTCCAGCACATTTGTAAGGTATGAAGCGGTTTGCCAATACGTTCCTGCAGCCTACCAGGGACCTTATGAAGTTGTGACTGACGAATGGGGTGATTATACACCCGGTGATATAGTGCAATTAACAATGGTGGATGCAACACATTTTTCATTTAAATATTTAGCAGCAGATGCATTGCCGATTGTCGTAACTGTTAACCCGGTTACTAACGCAGTAACAGTTCCAAAACAGGTATACGGAAGTGGTTATCCTCCCGGTTGGACTTTTGGAAATATTTCAGCGGAAAGTGTACCGAGTGTCGAAAATTTTGTTGCGCCTTGTGCAGGTACTTTTAGTGTTGTGTTAAAACATACAGTGGCAGCGGGAAGTTTCGGTGAAGCTAAGATTGTAATGAAGAAAGATTGATCTGCAGATCAAAAGAAAAATAGCCGGGGCTTGCTTCAGTAACGAATATTCATGCTTCGGCTAATTCATTAAAGACTGACCATTATATTGAATCTAACTTTATATTATTATTATTAAGTATGCTCAACGACAAACGCAGTTAAAATACAGTTTTCTCATGTGGGGGTCAAAAAGACCCATAGCAGGGGGTTGTCTAGCCATCCTGCTTTTTTATTTTTATACTTTGAAAGTTTTCAGAAAGGCAATAATTGCAATGGGAATAGTAGCTCAATTTGTTTTTTTATCAATCCCTTTTTAAGTTGTTTGTAGCTTACCCTTCTTCCTGAGCCAGGAAATCTGAAATATAATGCTCCCTGGTAAATAATAGTAGTTAATTGAACGGGAGTTTTATCAGCCAGATACCATGCATTCCTTACATCCTGCAATCCGATCTTTAGAACGGGATTGAAATATCTTATCGTTATAATATAATTCAATTACTAATTTTAGCTGGCATAAAAGTACAATGATTATCAATTGAAATTTATGCCAGCCATTTCGTATATTTATGAGTTAGCTGCCATATTATAATGAAATATTTCTCCGTAATATTGACTTTATTGATTACTCTCTCACTATGCGGGCAAGATTTTATTGGAACATATACTTCAGTTGATTCGGCTCGATATATAGACCTAAATATATTTGCAAAAAATAAATTTTCAATTTCAGACTTTCGAGGAAATAACTCATCATATTGGCAAACTTACGATGGATCATGGCTGATAATAAACGATACTATTAGTTTGACCTTAAAATTTTTCTCTCGGGATAACCCGGTGGATGAAATGGTTTTTCAAGACACGACGAGCGAGAATATTTTCTTTAACTTTAAGTATGACGATGGTGAACCAATAGAGAATGTACAAGTGTACTGTGCTTACGGCAGCCGGAAAGAGTGTGAAGAAAGTAAACAATATAAATCCGACGATAAAGGCAATGTCAGTATCCCAAAAATGAATCTAGTGCATAATACTCGTGCAATAGAAAATAAATATTCATTGCTTTACAAAATCAATAGCCCATATATAAATTTTGAGTCAATTGGCGGATATACTACAAAGGAAAACAAATTCATAATAACTGTTAAAAAAAAGGTTGAGGAACGACACTTCACTAACGTAGGAAGATTTATCCTCAAAGGCCAGAAATTGATCAGCATCGAAAATAATCAGGAAAATATATTTGCACAATTCGGGGATTTTATCCGACGGTAAATACGGCAGCTAACATGAACTGTGTAAAAAACCAAATAAAAAAATGATTTTTTATGGTTTAGCCGAACAATAATTGGGTTGATACAAGC
>DASYQG010000055.1:0-4614 GCA_036005825.1 Chitinophagaceae bacterium
TCATCAGATCTTTATATCCCTGGGTATCTTTCATCTGGGGAAGTATATCCAGTAACTTTTTACCCAGGACGTCTTCTTCTTTTGCCTTCATCGCATTTAACGAAGATTGATTGATGGATATGACCCTAGTATCAGTATCGTAAACACCAATAAGATCAACTGATGAATCAAGGATCTTTTTCACCAGGTGGTTCTGCTGTTTTAAAAGTATATTCTGCCGGTTCAACTCACTGGTCCTTTCATTTACTTTATTTTCAAGTTCTTTTTCCGCTCCTTTCCGATCATCAATATCAAGAGAGGTTCCAACAAACCCTGTAAATTTTTCATTAATGTATCTCGGCGCACCTTTATCAAGAAACCAACGATATTCACCGCTGGCGCCATTTCTTAATCGCATTTCTATCGTATAGGATAAACGAAGTCTTGCAGCTTCATTCATTGTTGCCAATACTTTTTCAATGTCATCCGGGTGAATGAATTTCTTCCAGGAAAGCTGTGACATTTTGATTGATTCATCAAGATCAAAATAATCAAGTCCTGCTTTATTAAGATAAGTAGTTTGCAAGTTCTCATCGGTGACCCATACAAAAAGTGGCGCTTCGTTGGCCATCGTGCGGAAACGTTCTTCACTGTCTTTTATAGCCAGCTCTGCTTTTTTGCGTTCAGTAATATTTTCTGTGAAAATTACAATACCACCAATCTCGCCTGTCGCATGATACCAGGGATGCACTTCCCATTTGAGCCATACAGGCGTGCCATCATCTTTTACATAATAATCATCGTCGGATCTTTCAACTGCCCCTTTCATACAGCGGCTATGAACTTCTTTCCATCTTTCAAGAATATTCGGGAACAATTCATAATGTTTTTTACCAATGACATTTCCTGAAAGATCATATTCCTTCATCCATTGTTTACTTACAGACACGTATCTCATTTCTCTATCAAACATGGCCATTGCAGCCGGCGCGTATTCAATGAACAAACGGCTTATCTCTTCGCTCTCCTCAATTTTTTTGCGGGCCTTTTTTTCCTGTTCGAAGCTGATAACTTTACTTACTTCAAGTGCAATCCGATCAGCGATCAGGTTTGCAAGGTGCCTGTATGAGTTATCAAATTTTCTAAAAGGGTTTAGTGCCGCTGATAAAATAGCAATCGGTGATTCATGCCCGGCAATGAATATTGGGACGTGAACAAATTGAGTCGCCTCTTTTTGCCAGGCGCCTTTTGGTAATTTTTTCCTTCGGCCAGCATTTTCCGATACAACAATTTCCCTGGTCTGATAAGCCTTGTAAAAATTGTGAGTGCCTTCAACCGGATCTTTAAGATCAATATGAGAGGGAAGCACTGTTTGTTCACTGTTGATCCCGATAAATGCAACAGGTCTGGCTATTTTTTCAGTTTCATTGATTTTATAAATAATGCCAAATGGAAAATCCTTATTATTTGATTCAATTGATCTCGCCGCCTGTTCATAAATTGCCAGCTCACTCTCTTTTTGTGCAAGTGTATCTAATTCTTGTAAAGTTTTGAGATATCTTTCATTAATGATACGGTCAGTTTCTTCGGTACATACACAAAACAAACCGGCGGTACCACCATTATCTCCCGGAATTGGATTGTAAGAAAACTTAAAATAAGTTTCTTCATCATAACCATAGCGGTTCATGATCAGCAACAAAGCATCATCATAGGTGCCTTCATTCTTTTTAAAAACAATATCTGCTCTTGCACCAACTTCATTCCATATCTCTTTCCAAACAATATTGCCGGAGGCTCCCAGTGCAGGATGCTTTTCACCAAGAATGAACTGGTAAGCATTATTATAAATATTTATATACTCTTTGCCCCACCACACAAACATTGGCTGTGGAGATGTAAGCATTATACGAACACAGGTCTTTAAACTATTTTCCCAGTATTGTGGGTCGCCAAGTGGTGTTTTATTCCAATCGAAGTTGCGGATGAGTTCTCCCATTTCCCCGCCACCGGAAAGAAAATCAAGAGACGCAGTTTTTTTATCAGTAAGCTCAGGATAACTCATATTTTCAAAAAGGATAAGAAAGTTACACAAAATACGACTCAAAAGATAAACTTGGCCAGCGACAAATCCATTTCCTTGAAAGTTTATTTCTATTTTTTTAAAATGCTTTAATCGTCTGACATAAACACTAAAAGTCTTAGGCTCCGTCAATCGATTTTTTCGACGAGAATTTTTTGAAAAAGAGTTTCTGCATCTTTTTTATTACAAAGTTCCGTACCTGGATTCATCGTGGCTGCAGTGCCACAAGCTACACCATACCTCAAAGCGTCTTCAAAAGTTTTTCCTTGTGATAAACTTAAAACAAAACCAGCAACCATACTGTCGCCGGCGCCAACCGTGCTTTTCTTTTCGACCTTAGGTGAAGAAACTTTTAATCCCTTGTCCTTTGTAAATAACATGGCTCCTTTTTCTCCTAATGAAACGATCAGCACCTCACAATACTTTCTGGCTATAATTTCTTTTCCCGCCGCAGTTATTTCATTGAAGCTTAAATCTTTTTTTCCAAGCACTAAACTCAATTCTGTAAGATTGGGCTTTAGCATATAAACGCCAGCATTCGCCGCATGTTTAAGTGCAGCTTTTGAAGTATCAACAACCAGCTTAAGATTTTTTTTCTTTGAAATGGTTGCAAGCCTGGCAAAAATATCGTCAGGTACGCCTTCAGGCAAACTTCCGCTTGCGACAAGAAACTCTGCGCCAGTTATTTCAACAATCGAATCAAGACATTTTTCCCATTCATGCTCCAATAATTTTGCGCCAGGAAACCCAAATCTGAATTGACTGTTCGAACTTTCTTCCAGCATAATCACATTTTCACGAAGCGGGTTTTCTATTTCAATAATGATCGTCTGAATTTTTTCTTTAGCCAGCAATTCATTAAAAAATTTACCTGTATAACCACCTGCGGGATAGATGGCAGTAGCATCACCTCCTAATTTTTTTATAGCCCTTGCTACGTTTACGCCTCCGCCACCGGGTTCAAAACGTGGTTCGGAGCAACTTAACTTTTTTTCAGGGATAAAATGAGCAACAGTTGCGCTTTTATCGATGCAGGGGTTAAATGTGATAGTGACGATCTGTGACATATAAAAGCCTTTTCATTTATTCCGTGAACCTTCATTAATTTGTAGCAAATTAGAAACTTAAATGTCAACAACAATAAAATGTCCCAATTGCAGTCATGAATTTGAGCTGAACGAAAGCCTGCGGGAAGATGTGAAAAAAGAATTGAGGGATGAGATGAAAGAATGGCAACGTAAAAAGGAAGATGCCTTTAATACGCAGCTGGCTGAAGAAAGAAAAAAAATACAGCAGGAAACGGAACAAGCCATACGCAAAAAGATCTCGTCGGATTTTGAAATTCAATTGCGCCAGCTTGAACAAAACAACAAAGACAATGAAGAAAAATTAAAAGAAGCACGGCAACAACAGGTTGAATTTCTTAGAAAAGAACAGGAATTAAAAAATAAGGAGGCCGAACTGGAACTATCAGTTCAGAAAAAATTGCAGGAAGAAAGAGAAAAACTTTCTGTAGAAATAAGAAAGTTGGAAGAACAACGGATCACTGCTAAAGAAACTGAATTCCAGTTGCGGTTAAAAGAAATGGAAAAGCAATTGGATGATCAGAAAAAACTGGCAGAGGAAATGAGACGAAAAGCGGAACAGGGTAGCATGCAATTACAAGGCGAGGTTCAGGAATTGGCAATAGAAGAAATGTTGCGTTCTACTTTTCCATTTGACATTATATCAGAAGTAGGCAAAGGTGTTCGCGGAGCTGATTGCATACAAACGGTGAGAAATAATTTTGGACAGGAATGCGGAAAAATAATTTACGAAAGCAAACGAACAACAAACTTTGCAAATGATTGGATAGAAAAATTGAAGGCAGATATGCGCAGCAATGGTGCTGAAATTGCGGTTATCGTTACGAAAGCAATGCCAAGGGACATGGACTGTTTTGGTATAAAAGATGGAGTTTGGATCTGTAGTTTTGGTGAAGTAAAAGCATTAGCCTCAGTTTTGCGTGACGGTGTGATACGAGTTTTTAATGCTGCAAAGAACCAGGAAAACAAAGGCGATAAAATGCACTTGCTCTACGATTATCTTACCAGTTCAGAATTTGCCGAACAATGGAAAGCGATCCGCGAAGGATTTTCGAGCATGAAAATGTCTATTCAAAAAGAAAGAGACACCATGGAACGTTTATGGAAGGCCAGAGAAAAGCAATTGGAAAAAGTTTTATTGAATGCAGCACATGTTCGCGGTTCTATTGAAGGCATTGCAGGAATGAATTCGGTTGATCTGAATTTGCTGGAAGAAGGAGATGAAGATGACATGGCACACTAACTTACCACCCAAGCCAAAACCAAATGATCGAACTGGCGATAATGAATAATTAACTCGGAATTATTTTTTGAAAAGAAACAATCAACCGTTTCGTTTCCTTCGTTTTGCTTTTTCAACTGTATCTCTTTTCTGAAATCTACTCCCCCATTACCATACCATTTAAAAACCGATTCTTTGGTTGACCAAAGCAAGGTGGAAAAAGGAATACGATCCTTATCGGGCTG
>DASYQG010000056.1:0-30354 GCA_036005825.1 Chitinophagaceae bacterium
CCGGGCCAGGTATTTTATGCTTGTTTCAAAAAACAATGCCCAGGCATGGAATCCAAAATGCACCTTCATGGAATTAAGGCAGGTTTTGTTCATTTTGGTCACCCGTAAATCTTTTTTGCAAAAATATCCGGCCCGGCGGAAAGCACTTGTTGGATTTGTTAGGCAAATAAATTATGTTGGCACCCGAAAACAAAATATACCGTTTATGAAGTGCTCAAATTTCTATGCTTTCCTAATTTTTACTACTGTATTTCTTTCTTCCTGCTCCGATGATGCAGATAAAAAAGATTCGTCAACAACAAATGAAAGTGCGAGCAATACGCCGACAAATCTCGGCACGGCAGAACAAAAAAAATCGGATGTAGCCGTTCAGGGACTAAAAGGGAAAGTGGAAGTAATGTCTGAAACATTTTTGGCAGGTGAAACATCCAAAAAAATTTTATTAAAAACCGTTTTCAAATATGATGCAAATGGCAACAGGACAGAATTATCAAATTTTAAGGGTGACGGCAAATTAAATTCAACGATCAGGTCTACTTATGATGCAAATGGTAAATTAATAAAAGAAGAAACTTTATTAGGTGATGGCACCCTCGATCTTGCCTCGACTATAAAAACAGATCCAAAAGGAAATAAAATTGAACAGGAAGACCTAAGGCCCGGGGGCAATGTTTTATTTAACTATAAATATTTTTATAAGTATGATGAAAAAGGTCAGCAGACAGAAAGGATCGCTTATGGCGGAAACGGGACATTTTTATTCAAGTATATTTTTAATTACGACGACAACGGAAATAGAACCGAATGGATACAACAAGGCCCGGACAGCTCCGTAGTTGGAAAGGTTATTTACAAATACAATGAAAAGAATAACCTGGTAGAGCAAACCGAATATAATAGCAAAGGGAATGTAAAAGGGATATATACTTATAGTTACGATCTTGATAAAAAAGGCAATTGGATACGTCAGAAAAAAATGCAGGATGGAAGCATGATAGAAATTAGAGAGAGAGACATTAAATACTATTAAAATCTTTAGAAGTTAATTGTTTGCCTGATCTTTCTTGTTATTAATGCCATGCTCAGGTATTTAATATTTAAGAAATCAAAATGCCGGAGCAATAAAAATGTAATAGCCGTTTCTTTTAATGCAATTGCATTATTAAAACAATCCAGCGCCTTATCCCTTGAACCGGCCCTTGCATAATCTATACCCATCCACACCTGGGAGATGTATTCACTCTTTTCTTTCAGCTCATTATAGATCTTGTCAACATCTTTTTCCATGGCAGAAAAATCGCCATCGGTATAAAATTTTTTAAGTGCTTTGTTCCCTGACCTTTCAGCAGCAGCGATCGCTTCTTCTTTATTATTCAGAAACCAATATAGACGGGAAAGATCATCATAATACATTTTTTGTAAACCCGGGTCAACGGCTGCTTTATCAATCAATTTTTTTTGCAACCCGATCGCTTCATCAACCTGGTTATTATTTACAAGTGCCCTTATCCTGTTCTCTACAAGATAATCCCACATTGGATTTAATTCTGTACCCTGCGCATAAATTTTCAATGCTTCTTCTTTTTCATCCTTTGCTTCTAACAAGATACCAAGCCATAGATAGACATTAGCCTGGTTTGCATTCAGATCGATGGAGCGACGATAGGTTATCTCGGCTGCATGCCAGTCAAATGTTTGATGATACCAATATCCAAGGGTAGCTTGTATTTCCCCGGAAGAAGGATCAAGACCAAGAGCTGTATCAATATTTTTCTTCGCCAGCCAAAGCATTCTTGCAGGGTCTTCATATCCGCGGAAAGAAGAAAGCAAATAAGTGGTTGCAAGACCTGAATAGGCATCGGCAAATGTTCGGTCTTTTGTTACGGCCTGCTGAAAAAGTTCCCTTGCAACCAGCAGGTCGGTTTTATTTCTTTTCTCAACAAGGAATTTCCCCCGCATGTAAAAATCATAAGCCTGCAAATTCACTGTTGGTACATAATCCAGCTGCTGCGATTCTTTTTTTGTAAGAGTTGTATTTAGTACGGAAGCAATTGCCAAAGCAACTTCCCGTTGAATAGTGAATATATCATCGACCGGCCGGTCATATGATTCTGACCATAAATGTTCATCAGTAACTGCATTGATAAGCTGTGCGGTAATGCGTACTTGCTTTAGGGAGCGTTGTACACTTCCTTCAAGGATCGTTGCAACGCCAAGCTCCTTCCCTATTTCCCGGATCGATTTTGGGGTCTTCTTATACTGCGTTACAGAAGTACGGGAAATAACTTTAAACGATTTTATTTTTGAAAGCTGTGTAATGATATCTTCAGTAAGCCCATCACTGAAATACTCCTGTTCTTTATCACTGCTCATATTCACAAAAGGCAAAACAGCGATGCTGTTCTCATCAATGGCCACTTGTTCATCATTTGGTCCTGTATGGTAAACTGTCGTACTATACTCAGTCAATACTTCATAGATCCTGATCGGTGTTTTTACATTTTTCAAATATTCTTCTTTGATAAAAACAGAATCCATTCCTTTTTTATTGGCAATATTCCTGTAAACCATTTCTGAAACATAAATGCCACCGGGGGGGGATAATGCCTGGATACGGGAAGCAATATTTACTACATCGCCAAAAACATTTCCATCGCGGAGCAGCACATCACCCATGTGAATACCGATACGTACCGGCACTTTTGGCTCTTCATTAAAATCTGTCTGTAAAAGTTTAGCGAATTCAACAGCATCTGTGGCGCTGTTAAAAAGAACAAGGCAACCATCGCCGTAATACTGAATGATCTTCCCTTCCAGCTCTTCAACAATTATATCAATTACATGCCGGAAACGAGTGATCTTTTCCAATGCCGTGTTTTCATCTTCCTGCATCATAGCGGTATAATTCACTATGTCTGCAAAAAGGATCGCAGCTAATTGATGAGAATGTTCAGGCATAGGTTGAATGTTGGGCTGCGAAGTTAATGAAAAGCAATTTTGATTAAAGAGAGGAATTAAACAATCGGGATAATTTTTCTATACAACAAGAATAGTTATTAAAAATGAAACAGAGGTTTGTACATTAATAAGATGCTAATTTTTTTGTGCGGTAGGTTGTTCTTTTTTTTCAGTGCCTTTCAGCAATTTAAAATAAGTTACTTTAAAACGACCATTGACTAAATTACCTTGCACTTCCGCTTTTCTAACCGCATTACAAAAGCATCTTTTGCATGTGCATCTCCGTGAGAATCGATATCTGTGCCATCAACAAAATATGCTTTGCCATCTATTCTCACGGCAAGGTCACAGCTCTTACCGGCAAGTTTAAACTGGCATTCGCCACAAGCTGTTTCGACGACCTGAATTTTTTTGTTGGGATCTGGTGTAGATACTTTGGGGTCGGTCTTTTGGCCAAAGACGCTGCTGATAAATAACAAGCAAACTATAGAACTTAGAAAGGATCTCATATACAAATTTTACTTTGGCAAATCTACTAATAACCCTGCGAAGCTGTCATTGCGAACTATCACAATAATAAAATTCGGGGCTTTTAAACCAGGCGCTACCGATTAAGTCATTAGAAAGGCTTTTAATTGGCAACCTATTAGAAAAGTCTGGCGTTTTACTTAAGTAAGTTTTATCTTTAGTATTCAATCTAAAAATTGTGCAAATACCCGGCGAAACTGTAACAAGGAGGAATTTCTCATTCTACTTATATGCGCAATTTTTACTGTCCTTTACTTTTTTCTCGTTACTCTCTTTTCAATCTTATTCGCAAATATGCCCACCAAATATTGATTTCGAAAACGGCAATTTTAATAACTGGACATGCTATACAGGAAATGTATCGGCTGCTGGCGGAGTAAATACAATTTTTCTTACTCCATCAGGTGGGCCAGTAGCCAATCAGCATACTATGTATTCGGCGCCAAGTACAGAAGTGGATTATTTCGGGGGGTTTTCAGTTAACTGCCCTAATGGAAGCGGGCATTCAATAAGACTTGGAAACAATACTGGTGGTGGACAGGCTGAAGGAATTTCATACGAATTCACGATCCCCGCCGGGCAAGATATTTATTCGCTTATTTACCATTACGCGGTCGTTTTCCAGGATCCTAATCACGAAATTTTCCAGCAACCAAGGTTAGAAATTGAAATAACCAATGTAACGGATAATGTGGTACTTAGTTGTTCTTCTTTTACTTTTATTCCATATGGAGGTCAACTGTTGCCGGGCTTTTTTCTTTCGCCGAATCAACAGGATACTACAAATGTGTGGTGTAAAGATTGGTCAGCTGTAAGCATCAATCTTGACAATAACGCGGGTAAAAAAATTCGTCTTTTTTTTAAAACAGCAGACTGTACATTCACACGCCATTTTGGATATGCTTATATTGATGTGAATTCTGAATGCAGCAGTGAGTTTGTGGGAGCTACTTATTGTCCTGATGATGCCTTTGTAAATGTAACTGCTCCTTTTGGTTATCAGGGCTATACATGGTTTAATAGCAATTTTTCTCTAATACTCGGAGGCACACAAAGTATTCTTTTCAATCCACCTCCGCCGGTAGGAACCGTTATTGCTGTTCAAGTAGTTCCTTATAATGGCTATGGTTGTCTTGATACTCTTTATGCCAAACTAATAGATACATTAACTGTTATTTCATATGCTGGAAAAGATACGCTTTCCTGTAATGGTAACCCTGTTCCGATTGGCGCTATTCCGAAACCCGGCCTAGTATATAGTTGGAGCCCTTCCACTGGTCTGACTAACCCTAATATCGCTAATCCCCGAGCGGGACCTAATACAACTACAACATATGTACTCACAACCAGCAGTGCAGGGGGAGGCTGCCCTGATACAGACACCGTTGTAGTAAAGGCATCGATCATTGATACTTCAATAAGGGTTGTCGGCAAATTGGCTTATTGCATAACTAGCGGTGACAGCACAATCTTATATGTAAATCCGGAAGATAGTATTCAATGGCTGAAAGATAATTTCCCGATAAGTAATCAGCATAATGTTCGTTATAAGGTAACTCAGTCAGGTACATATAGAGCTCTTCTCTATAATAACGTGGGTTGTGTTGCATTAACGGAAGAAAAGGTAGTTTTAATAGAAGCGCCAAGACCGGGTATCAGGTATCCTGTAGAATATGCTGTTGTCAATTATCCACATCAGCTCAAAGCAAGGGATTTTGGCATTGGTGTAGAATGGAGCCCCGCTACATTTTTAAATTCAACAAGCAGTTTAGTTCCTACATTTAATGGAACAACTGATAAGTTATATACTATTCAAATTGAAACCGCAGCGGGATGCGTAACAGTTGATACACAATTCGTGAAAGTGTTCAAGGAAGTAAAATTTTATGTCCCATCGGGATTTACACCAAACCAGGATGGTTTAAATGATTATTTAAAACCCATTCCGGTAGGTATAAAAGAGTTTAAGTATTTCAGAGTTTATAACAGGTGGGGGCAATTGGTCTTTGATCTGAAAGATGATCCGAAAGGCTGGAATGGAATGATCAATGGAAAGCTTCAATCATCACAGGTGGTGGTTTGGATGGCCGAAGGAGTTGGGATCAACGATGTCGTTTATATACAAAAAGGAACCTGCACCTTGATACGATAGTTAATAGAATAATTAAAATGAGACTATTAAAGAAATATTTACATCCTATCCTGCTTTGCTGTATTTGCATTTGTTTTATTGAAAACATTAATGCACAAAATAAACCTCCGTTATTTAAAGTAATTGCATTCTATACGGCTAAAAATGATCTCGCCCATATCAGTTTTGTACATGAGGCCAACAAATGGTTTCCACAAATGGCGAGGTTGTATAATTTTTCTTACGATTCTACGAATAATTGGAATAATCTCAATGAAGAGTTTCTTTCTCATTACCAGGTCGTGATCTTTCTCGATACAAGACCTGAGAGAACAACGCAGAGAGATGCGTTCAAAAAATATATGGACAATGGCGGCGCCTTTATCGGTTTTCATTTTGCGGGATTTGCATTAAACAATTCTGATTTTCCCCAGAACTGGGATTGGTATCACAATACTTTTATTGGAACCGGGCAATATAAAAGTAATACCTGGCATCCCACTTCCGCTATTCTTCGGGTTGAAGACAGTACACACCCGGTTACAAAAAATTTACCGAAGACCTTCAAATCATCTCCCAATGAATGGTATCGGTGGGAAAAGGACATTCGTTCGAATCCCGATATAAAAGTTCTTTTATCGATCGACTCCACCAGTTTTCCATTGGGCAATGGCCCTAAACAATCTGAAATTTGGCGTAGCGGATATTATCCGGTGGTTTGGACCAATAAGAATTATAAGATGCTTTATATCAATATGGGTCATAATGATATTGACTACGATAATAAAACAAATAAAGAATTATCATTTCAGTTTGGAAATGACATACAGGATAAAATGATCATTGATGGGTTGATGTGGCTGGGGATTAAGAAAAAATAGTTTTAACTATTTTAAACTTGCCATATCAATTACAAACCTATATTTCACATCGCTTTTTAAAAGTCTTTCATACGCCTCATTGATCTTTTGCATCGATATTATTTCAATGTCTGCTACGATATTTTTTTCAGCGCAAAAATCAAGCATCTCTTGTGTTTCAGCAGTGCCGCCGATCATGGAACCAACGATGCTACGACGATTTTTTAATAATTCAAAAGGATTCACATGAGGCTCATCTTTTGGAAGACCGACAACCAATAGCTTACCATGAAGATCAAGTAATTTTAAATAAACTTCATAATCATGATCAGCACTGACTGTATCCACTACTACATCAAAATGACTATGATGCTTTTTCATGGCAGTTTCATCGGTACTTAAAACAAAATGATGTGCCCCAAGCTTCTTTGCATCTTTTGCTTTTGATGGCGAAGTGCTGAGCATTGTAACTTCTGCGCCCATTGCAACCGCGAATTTAACTGCCATATGTCCAAGGCCACCAAGCCCAGCCACTGCTACTCTGTCTCCTGGTTTTACATTGGCAAATTTTAAGGGGGAGTAAGTTGTGATACCTGCACATAATAAAGGTGCAACTCCGGCAAGATCGAGTTTGTCTGCAACATGATATACCCATCTTTCGTCGCAAACGATCTGTGTGCTATATCCTCCTTGTGCAAGAGTCACTTTATCTCTTTCATAATTATTATAAGTACCTGTCATTCCTTCTGCACAATATTGCTCCATGAAATTGTTACAAGGGTTGCATTGCCTGCAACTGTCAATCATCACACCGACACCCGCAACATCGCCAACCTTAAATTTTTTTGCATGACTGCCTACTTTAATCACTCTTCCTACGATTTCATGTCCCGGCACCATTGGATAAATAGAACCGCCCCATTCATCTCTTACCTGGTGCAGATCAGAATGGCAAACACCAGAAAATAAAATATCAACCAAAACATCATGTTCCCGCAAATCCCTTCTTTCGAAATTGTATGGCATTAAGGGAGAAGTTGGGTCTGATGCAGCAAATCCTTTTACATGTATCATATTAAAACTTTATTTATCAAATTTAAAAACTATAGCACTAGTTATTTATTTTTCTTTTCAAATAAAATCTATCTTTAAAAATATGAGAAAATATTTCCTGTTAACTGCTGCGCTTAACAGCACCATTTTAATCACAGCACAGGTACAAGTTAGGAATGAGCCAAGACATCACAATGTTTTTGAAAACGAATTCGTACGCATTCTTGATGTTTACCTGCCGCCAAAAGATACAACCCAGTATCATATACACAATACTCCTTCTGTATTTATTATATTAACAAATACGAATGTCGGCTCACAACTTATCGGCAACCAGCCTCAAAAAGGTGCCAATATTACCGGTGAAATATCTTACGATAGTCTTAATACACCTCGTACTCATCGTGTATGGAATGAAGACACCGGTTGGTTTCATGTAATGGATATTGAACTAACAAGCAAAAGAGCAAACCTTAGAATTCCGCCTTTACAAAACCCAATGCTTAAATTATTATTTAACAAAGAGCAGGTAAATGGATACGAAATAGAAATAAGGCCTGGCGGCAATTTGCTATTGCCTCCCTCTTCAAACGGGTATTTGCTTATTAGCAAGAGCGAAACTGTAATAGATTATAAAATAACTGAAGCAATACAACACCGTATAATGAAGGCCGGCCACTATTTGTGGATCGAAGCCGGAAAACCCATAACTATAATGGCCAATAACCAAACGCAGGCTTCATTTGTTCTTTTACAATTAAAATAATCCGCTCAGTAATTTTCCCTAATTTGTCCATCCAAAAAACTTGTTTATGAAAAAAAACCTTGTAATGACAGTTTTATTGCTGTCACTTTTTGTTTTACTTACTCCAACAACCATTAAAGCACAATCATTAAGCGCCGAAGAGATAAAAGCCCAAATGGTAAAAGAATGGGAAAGGTCAAAAGCCTATACTATAGATTACCTGAATACAATGCCTGCGGGTAAATATTCGTTTAAGGCAGTAGATAGTATCAGGAGTTTTGCACAGCAAATGTTACACCTTGCACAGGCCAATTTATTTTTCATGTCACTGGCCACAGATTTAAAATCCCCTTCCTTTGGATCGGATCGTGAACAAAGCATTTCAGCACAGACTAAAGATTCAGTAATGTATTATGTTACTACCAGCTATGATTATTGCATCAATGCAGTTAAAAGTTCTGATGTGAGCAAATGGGGAGAAAAAAAGAAATTACCGTTTGGCGGTTATGAGGAAACAAGATTTGCATTGTTACTTAAGGCAATAGAACATCAAGCCCATCACCGCGGGCAAACAACTATTTATATCCGTTTGCAGGGAATAAAACCACCGCAAGAAAGATTGTTCTGATAATTGACAACTAATAAACAAAAAGCCTCCATGAAAGATCATCGAGGCTTTTTTATTTTATTGATCAATCTTATTCGATCGGAATTTTCTTTGCATTATGCTTAAGCCATGTATCAAAATTTTGCAAGCCCGGATCTAATTCCCTTGAACTTGGCACATGTCGAGTAGAAACACAAACTTCTTCAAAGTCATGATAAAACTGGAACATGTTTCCTAACTCATCTGCTCCGGGGAAACCAAAACTTCTATACAGATCCGGCGGCACATCATTATATCTGACTTCTTCACCTAAAGCCTTTGTCAGTGATGCCGCCATCTCAGCGCAAGTAGGTTCATCACCAGCTATTCCGATCCTCTTTCCAACAAGAGAAGCACCCTTTTTAAAAATACCATAAGCACATTTGCCGATATCACCTGATCCAATGCCTGAAAGTTTTTTCTTTCCCATAGGAAATGTAATGGCTAGTACTCCGTCCTGACCTCGTTTTGGCCCGGCTCCGAAATAGATCATATTTTCCCAATAGAAGGAAGCAAGCAAAAAAGTAGTAGGTACGCCAGCATCAATAAAATATTGATCAGACTCTCCTTTTGCATCAAAATGAGGCACCTTATATTTTCCTTGTAATGTTGGCATGCGATTATCAGTAAGGGGAATATAGTGACGTGTATCCTCAAGCGTTGACCATATTACATGTTTCAATCCAGCAGCTTTTGCCGCATCCGCCATAATTTTTGCCTGTGCCATTTCTTTCTCGGGAGAAAAATGTGCCCAGAAAAAAGTAACACAAAAAGCGCCATACGCACCATTCATTGCTTTTTGTACATCTTCTGCATTATCAATATCAGCAACAAAAACCTCGGCACCCATCGCTTTCAGGTTAGTTGCATGTTCCGAATCGGGATCTCGTGTAACGGCACGAACTGCGAATTCGCTATTCTTATCATGAAGAATTGCACGAACCAATCCGCCACCTTGTGCCCCCGTTGCTCCAAATACTGTTATGATTTTCTTTTGTGACATGCTATTATGTTTTAAAAGCAATATATGGTACTATCACCAATTTGCTCTTGACCTATGATTGTTTTTCAAAAAACAATCATCAACTGTTTATTTTGTAATACTCACAAACTTTATTCATAAGGCATTCCAGGCATTTAGGCTGGGGCCTGCAAATTTCCCGGCCAAGAAATGACATTGCCATTCCTGCATCCCAATCTTTTTGCGGAAGTATTTCCTTTATTTGTTTTTCAATTTTTTTCGGATCTGTTCCGGTTGCAATTCCAAGTCTTGGCGCTACACGTACAACATGCAAGTCAACAATAACCCCTTCCGCGGGTTTACCAGCCTCCCTTAAAATGACATTGGCGGATTTGCTTCCAATTCCTTTTAATGCTGTAAGCCCTTCATGAGTGAGCGGAATATTTTTATCTTCTTTAATTGTCTTTGCAATTTCTGTTAACCATTTTGCTTTATTGCCAAAATTTCTCACTTTACTTATAAATGGGAATAATGTTTCTTCTGTAGCTTTTGATAACGCTTTCATGTCAGGGTATGCTTCAAAAAATTTTGGAGCTATTGTATTAATATTTCTATCAGAATCCTGCGCTGATAAAACAACCATGACCAATAATTGATAAATGTTTTTATAATCCAATGGATGTTTTGTGCTTTTATATTTCTTAAGCAATGGCTGTATGGCTTTTGGCCAATCGATCTTTGATGTCATAACATAATTTTCAACCATGAATCTACAATAAAAATAAATGCAACAACGGAGCACTTATAATAGCATCAATTTATTTTTAACATTTGGCTGCCGTATATCTGTAAAATTTAACCGTTGTTAAATTTTACATTTTTTCTGGTTTCAATAAAATGTATAATTGGTGGCCATGAGTAAAACCAACCCGCTTCTTATCCTGTCTCTATTTCTATTTGTTACTGCGAAAGCTGGCTCCGGTGATACTGTTATCACAAAAAAAAAATATTTTACGCAAAGACTTAATGGTGAGATCACTTTAGATGGAATCCTAAAAGAAGAAGCATGGAATGGTGTTGAATGGGGTGGTGACTTCATTCAATTTCAACCGAATGGAGGAGAACCGCCATCGCAGCAAACCAATTTCAAAATTCTTTACGACGATAAATATCTTTATATTGGTTATCGCTGTCATGACCTTGCCCCCGATTCAATTGTAAGCAGGATGGGACGCCGGGATGAATTTCCCGGTGATTGGGTGGAAATAAATATTGACAGTTACCATGATCTGCGAACTGCGTTCTCATTTACATTATCGGTGTCCGGAGTGAGAAGTGAAGAATTTGTTTCAGAGAATGGTAACAATTGGGACGCTAGTTGGAACCCGATTTGGTTTGCAAAAACTCACAAAGATGATAAAGGATGGAGTGGAGAAGTAAAAATTCCTTTTAGCCAACTGCGCTATAACAATGATAAAGAAAAAATTTGGGGATTCCAGATAACAAGACGTTTGTTTCGTAAAGAAGAGCGATCTAACTGGCAATACATTCCGCAAAGTGCAGGAGTATGGGTCAGCGCTTTTGGTGAGTTACATGGGCTGAAAGATATTCCTATGCACCGGCAAGTAGAAATTGCACCCTATGTAGTTGCACAAGCCGAAAAATATACAAAAGAAGATGGCAATCCATTCGCTCAAGGCTTTGATGGAAAATTAGCTGCAGGTGTTGATGGTAAAGTGGCCGTAACAAATGACCTGATACTTGACTTTACAGTCAATCCTGATTTTGGACAAGTAGAAGCTGATCCTTCACAAGTCCGCATTGATGGTTATCAAAACTTTTTTGAAGAACGAAGACCATTCTTTATAGAAAGCAGGAATATTTTTAATTACCAGCTTACCGGTTCGCAGGCAGGCGGTGAATATGATGCCGACCTCCTTTTCTATTCAAGACGTATTGGAAGTTCACCGCATGGTTATCCTGCAACTTCGACAGGTGAATACGTAAAAATGCCGTTGAACACTACCATCCTGGGTGCCGCAAAGTTTAGCGGCAAAACAAAAAAAGGATTTAGTGTCGGTATTCTTGAAAGTGTTACCGAAAGAGAGATGGCTACTATTGATAACAACGGACAGAAAAGAGAAGAAATGGTGGAACCACTCACAAATTATTTTGTGACAAGACTGCAAAAAGATATTGACGGTGGCAACACGGTATTAGGAGGCATTATCACTGCCGTAAACAGGGAGCAGGGATTAAGCGATTTTCTGCATCGTAATGCATATTCAGGTGGTTTTGATTTTTTACACTTCTGGAAAAAGAGAACATGGTATTTCAAAGGCAATGTTATTTTCAGTAGTGTAAATGGAACAAAAGAAGCTTTATTAAATACGCAAACAAATTTTGAACATCTTTTTCAACGTCCAAATGCTCCGGAAGTAGAAGTAGACTCGAGCAGAACAATGTTAACTGGCACCGGCGGCACATTTAGTCTTGGTAAAAGTGGTGGTAAACAAGGCAAACATGGTGAAGTATTTAAGTTTGAATCAGGGGTCACTCTTCGTTCACCGGGACTTGAATTGAATGATATTGGTTTCTTACTTGCTTCCAATGAGATCAATCATTTTACATGGGCAGGCATACAATGGCAGCGACCATTTTCAATTTTCCGTACCGCAAGAATAAATTATAATCATTGGTTCAGGTGGGATTACAGCGGGCAGTTTCTTTATAGTGCATTTAATTTTAATACACATGGTACATTTAAAAATAACTGGCAATCAGGAATGGGCACAACCTGGAACAATTATGAAGTTTCAAATAATGCTTTACGCGGAGGTCCTTCTTTACGTCGTCCCGCGGGGATGGGTTCATGGGGATATCTAACTACAGATTTCAGAAAGAAAGTAGCTTTCAATCTTAACCTGAATTATTTCTGGGGTTTTGAAAACACCATTAAAGGTGGTGACTATAGCCTTGGCATCATCTATCAACCAATTAATTCACTAAACATTAGCCTGAGCGGAAATTATTCTACTTATTGGCGGAGGCAAGATCAGTTTGTAACCAGCATTAATTACAACAACACGACCAGGACAATTGTAAGTGAAGTGGATCAAAAGACGCTTCGTTTTGTTCTGAGGCTTAATTATAATATTACTCCGGATCTAACGCTTCAGTATTACGGGCAACCATATATTACCCGCCCTCTTTATACCAGTTTTGGTTATGTCACAAATCCTTTGGCAAAACATTACGATGGCAGGTTTCATGTGTTTACTGCGAATGAGATCAGTGGCAGTAACGGAGAATATTTTGTTGATGAAAATGGTGATGGAGTGCCTGATTATAGTTTTGCTAATCCAGATTTTAATTTTGTGCAATTCAGATCGAATCTCGTTTTGCGTTGGGAATACAAACCAGGTTCAGAATTCTATGTTGTTTGGTCAAGAGGAAATACGCCGGATGCGTTTGGAGATACTGACACACCACTGGGCCAAAGTTTATATTCAAATGCTTTTGCAGAACATGCAAGAAATATATTTTTAATAAAAATGACATATAGATTTTTAAGATAGCGCCTCGGTACTGGCTTTATTAACTATTCTTCAATCTTCCATTAACAAAAGGGCAAGTTTAACAACTAAAATAGTCATCTTCACCTCATTGGCTAAAACGCCATCTCAGGAACTGTTATTAATCACGGCAAAATTTTTGCAAAGAATTTACAGCGAATGGAAGAATGGTGTGCTGAACAGCTTGAATTAGTCTAATTTTGAAACGAAGGAAATTCCCTGATTGAGTAGCGATAAAAGTGCAAGATGGAAAAATCAACGATAGATACTAACTCAACATCCACACAAGTGAGAAAGCTGGTAGCGATCATGTTTGCTGACATGACGGGTTTTACAGCGATGATGCAGGAAGATGAAGCAAAGGCAAAGATCTTAAGGAACAGGCAGCAGCAAACATTAGAAACGCTTATTCCTTCTCATAACGGGACCATCGTCCAGTTTTTTGGAGATGGGACACTAAGCATTTTCGACAGTGCTATAGATGCAGTAAAATGTGGGATTGAAATTCAAAAGGAATTACAAAAAGAGCCTAAAGTAAAATTGAGGATCGGTATTAATTCCGGTGATGTTGTATACGATACAAAGGGTCTGTACGGCGATTGTGTAAATGTTGCTTCACGAATTGAGTCGATCGCTGTTCCCGGAGCTATTCTTATCTCGGATAAAGTTTTTGATGAAGTAAAAAACCAAAAGGAAATAAAAACAATTCCGCTTGGAAAATTTATTTTGAAGAATGTGAAGATGCCGGTAACTGTTCACGCCGTAGCTAACGAAGGATTAGTTACTCCAACATCAGCACAAATAGGAATAAAAGCTGGCAGCGATAAAAGTATCGCGGTACTTCCATTTGTAAATATGAGTGCCGATCCAGAGAATGAATATTTCAGTGATGGAATTTCAGAAGAGATCCTCAATGCACTGACACATGTGGAGGGGATACAGGTAACGGCTCGTACATCTTCTTTTTCGTTTAAAGGAAAGAATGAGGATGTACGGGAGATAGGTAATAAACTTAATGTCGCTAATATTTTAGAAGGTACAGTACGAAAAGCAGGAAAAAAGGTCAGGATAAATGTTCAGATGATAAACACAGCAGATGGCTATCATGTCTGGTCAGAAACTTATGATAGTGAATTGGAAAATATCTTTGATGTGCAGGATGAAATAGCAAGAAAAATTGTGAACAGATTAAAAGAAAATTTTGCCATTACTGATAAGAAAGAAAATGTAATTAAGCCACCAACAGAAAATATCGATGCGTATAATTTATATCTTAAAGGTCGTTATTATTGGAACAAATCAAATCCGGAAGATATACTAAGAGCAATTAAAACTTTTGAAGAAGCAATTAAGCTTGATCCAAATTTTGCATTGCCGTATTGTTCACTCTCCTATTGTTATTCGTTTATGGGTTCATCCGGTTTGATGCCTCCATCTGAAGCATACCCCAAAGCAAAAGATTATACATTGAAAGCTATCGAGCTTGATCCAAACCATGCAGAATCACATTTATCATTGGCAACAATTAAATTCTATCATAATTGGGATTTTGAAGGTGCTGAAGCATCTTTAAATAAAGCCCAGGATCTTGGATTGAACTCTTCGCTTTTTAACCAGGTGCATGGGTGGTTCCTTATCGCAAAAGGTGACTTTGAAAAAGCGATTGAAAAAATTCAACAGGCTCTTGCTCTCGATCCACTTTCATTGCCACTAATGAGTACTCTTGGTGATGCGTATTCTTTTGCCGGACGATTTGAAGAAGGGCTTGCACAATACAATAAGATCATTGAGTTGGAACCAAATTTCAGAAGAGGGTTTGAGGGAAGAGGAATGATCTATCTCGCGATGGGTGAAAATGATAAAGCAGTTAAAGATCTTGAACAATATCACAAACTTGTTGGAAATCCTCTGAAAGGACTAAGTAGTCTTGGACATGCGTATGCAGCCGCGGGACAAAATGATAAAGCATTGGAAATAGAAAAAAAATTAAAGTTAAGAGAAGAGAAAGAGCCTGGTGTATTGTTGCACATGGATTATGCTTTTTTATATTCTGGCATGAAACAATTTGATCTTGCATTTGATTATCTTAATAAGACATATGAACAAAGAATGGGTATCGCCTGTCTTGGTATGATCTTTTGCGTTCGTTATCCGATGCTGAAAGAATTAAAATCAGACTCACGATTTAAAGATCTTATGGAAAAAATGGGTTTGGAGAAATGATTTGGAAATTATCCTGTTTTCCTTAGCTCCATATAATACTCCCTTTCTTTCTTATTAAAGTGTTCTAATGAATAACGCAGTAGTGTTCTCGGCATCGTTGCAGCATGTTTATTTAAGAAAGTAATTAGTTTTTTTTGATCTTTTGCGCCAGCAAACCGCAACATCCATCCTGTTGCCTTATGTATCAGATCTTCGTTATCATTAACCAGTATTTCAGCGATCTTGAAAGTATCGGTTAAATCACCCTGCCTGATAAAATAACAAGTGCTGAGAATGGCTGTGCGTCTTTCCCAAATATTTTCTGAACGGGCAAGTTTATATAAAACATCATGTGGCTTATCGTACAAATAACTTCCGGTCATATACAAACAACCAAGGTCGCAAAGATCCCAATTGTTGATACGATCATGACGGCGCATATACAGACCAAAAAAATCTTTCAATCTTTCTTTTGAGATCTTTTTATTACGTGAAGCCTTGTCCATAATACTTACTGCACCAGCTCTTGCTTCGTGTACCGGGCTTTCAAGTAATTTTTCAATTTCTTCTATAGGCATTTCTACAAATTCCTTTGCTAAGGCAAACAGGGTTCCCATTTTCACGCCCATAAATTTATCGCCGTGACCATACTCCCCTTCTCCGGATTTAAAATATCGCTGAATCTTTTTTAATTCAGCGTCTGATTGATGAGCTTTTAACTGTGCAATAAAATTCTTGGCAGTTAGCTCTTTCTTTAAAACAGAATTGCCCGCCTTTGTTTTGACGGGCTTTACTGCTACATTTTTTTTTGTTTTGGTTGCTTTCGCCATATCTATTACCCATTATACGCTTTTTCCAGGTCTGCGATAATTATTTTCTTCATTCCCATCATTGCCTGCATCGCTCTTCCGGCTTTTGCTTTGTCCTTATCACTAAGCATTCGTGGTAATATGGGGGGAACGATCTGCCAGGATATCCCGAATTTATCCTTTAACCAGCCGCACATACTTTCCTGTCCGCCATCTACAGTAAGTTTATTCCAAAAATGATCGATCTCTTCCTGCGTTTCGCAATTAACATAGAAAGATATGGCCTCGGTGAATTTAAATTGCGGACCTGCATCAAATGCATAGAATATTTGACCATCCAATTCAAATTCTCCAGTCATTACCTGGTTTTCGGGAAAAGGACTGCCTTTACCCCAATAATTGATCTTTATGATCTTTGAATTTTTAAAAACAGAAGTATAAAGTTTAATAGCTTCTTCCGCTTTTCCATCGAACCAGAGAAAGGGAGTTATCTTTTGCATGTTTATAGTTTTTAAACGCTTAATTTTTTTCTGAAAGTTCTTTTATCTTTTCAAGAGCCACCGGCCATGTTTCCAAAAAATAATCTTTGAATTCATCAGTGCTATCCATATCTACTGCCAGTTTTGTTTTACCATTCTCCTCCACTAACCTATAGTTTTCCATAGCTCCAGCCCAACCTTTTGCACTGTCGCTTTCAGTATCTTCTATCCCATCTTTTACCACACCAAGATGCTCGAACGACATGAATTCATTTTTTTTATTTGTAGCGACCTTGCTAACCATTCCCCCGCCGCCATCCGGGCCAAGAAAAAACACTTTACTACCCTCTTTCCAATTATCAGTTTTTGCATAACAGCCCTCGGCAAATGGACTCGTCCATTTTCTATACGACTCATCATTCCACAATACACTCCATACTTTTTCTTTTGGAGCATTGATGTCGATGGAGAAATTGATCTTTTCCATTTGATATATTTTAGGTTTATAAATATAATTAATGCTTTGCCGGTATAAAGATGCGATGAAAAAAATTGAATGTCGGGGTGGAAAACCGACTGTTTTATGGGGTGTTTCCGGCAATCCTCTACAACTTTACTCTTGCCGTAATAATTCGCTCAAAAATCCTTCAAATATTATGGAGTTTCAGAAAGAAACTTTTGATTATCCGTTTCATATTTGTTCCTGTATTCTGTGAACTGTTCATGTAACTCTGAAACCTTTTGCAATCCATGATCTACTTCTTCATGCAAATCAGGCAAGCCATCGTTAAGTATGCCAACTTCAAGATTAATATTATCAGCTTCTATTTGTGTGATCTTTTTTAATACCGAGGTCTGAGAGTTTTTGAGATCATCCAGCTCCCGAATGATCTTATCCATTAAAACTAACCGTTGCTTTGGATCCATAGTTAAAACGTTTAATAAAAACGAACAAACTCCAGGCCAGTAAAAAGCCCAAACTCAAATAAAAGCCATGTCATTTTTGATATCCCATGGCATGGTAGTTGTTTTTATGCTTTTGTTTGGAAGATTCATTATTCATCTTTAAAAAATCCATCATGAAAAATATTATCGGGTTTATTATAGCCGTTCTTTTGATATCAAGTTTTTCTTCAAATTATAGATCAGGTATTCAAGGAACGATCGATCCACCGGAAGGTGCAAGAAAGATATGGGCTGTAAGTGGCAAGGATACTGTTTCGATCATTCCGCCTCCCGGTAGTTTTATAATGGATGTAAAACCCGGCAGTTGGAAATTAGTGGTAGAAGCTGTTCCACCATATAAAAATGTAGAAAGAGATGCCATCCTTGTCGTGGAAGGAGAATTAACCGATGTTGGATTGATCAAGCTTTCTCAATAAATTACCGGCTATATAATATTCTCCCGAATTATTATAAACGGCATAGCTTTCTTTATATCGTTTCCTAATTTTCTTTTCATAAAAAAATTAGGCTATGAAAAAGATATGCTTATTGCTATTATCTACTCTCATTTTTTGTTTTGTAAATGCCCAAACAAAAGTAAATCCAATAATAAAATCATATGGAACGGTCTTCCAACTACCGAATGCGGATCAAAAGCCTGATCCATCGTTAAAATATAAGATCATTGTTGAACTTAACGAGAATGGCTCGAAACCTGATTCATTAAATGAATACATTGAAGCTTTAGCAACATTGGTTAATCTTCATGCGGCCGAAGGTGTGCCAAAAGAAAATATTCAAATGGTAGTAGTGTTGCGCAAAATGGCAACTTATGCGGTCTTTGGAAATGAACTTTATAAGGAAAAATTTAAATGTGATAATCCCAACTTGCAAATATTAAAAGAGTTGATGGATGCCGGCGTGGAGTTTTATGTATGCGGACAAACAATGCAAAAAAGAAATATAGATACCAAAAAATTAGTGACAGGAACTAAAGTAGCCAGCTCGGGGCTTACCGCCATTACCACTTACCAGCTTAAAGGGTACACCATGATCAAATTTTAAACGTCTTTTCATCAAGAAAATAGTACCAGAGGTGTAGCTTTGGTTTAAACTTCATTTGCATACCTGAAGTTTGCAAAAAATAAGTTTTATGAAACTCATTGCTACACTTTTATCGCTTACCCTAATAGTTTTTTGTGCCAATTCAAAAGAAACAAATTATACAGCAAGCACTCCAGCTGCGCCATTAGTAAGAACATTCCTCGGTATTTCGTTAACCGATTCAATTGATTTTATCCGTTGGAAATTATCCCTTACTGATAAAAAATATTCGTTAGAATGCAGCTATGGCATTGGCAAACCAAATACCAATGGCTTTTATGATGAAAAAAAAGTTGTATTAAGTGGAATTGTAAAAAGAGAAAGCAACACTTATATATTGGAAAATGGGAACCATGTATTGAAACTTGCAGAACTAAATGCCAACCTGCTACATATACTTAACAATGATAATACTCTTTTAAAGGGGGGCGGAGGATGGAGTTATGCTTTGAATAGTACGGCGCCATCTTCGTCGAACCAGTTTAATATGATCACAAAACAACAGATCTTTTTAAAGGATTCCATAGCATTTGAGGGAAGAACACCCTGCGGAGTGCCGCATATTATCGAGCCCGGAAAATCATGTTATAAACTGAAATGGTATCTCGTTCTCTACAGTAAAAATAATGTGCCTGATACCTACAGGATATTGGGAACTCCCTATCGTCGTGATGAAGGTGGGAAAAGAGGAAGTTGGAAAATAACAACCGGTAAAGATGGGAGGATCATTTACCAGCTAAATGATGAAAACGAAAAGCCCTTTATATATCTCTTGCAATTAGACCAGGGTGTGCTGATCTTCACTGATGCAGATGGAAATTTACTCGTGGGGGATCATGATTTCAGTTATACCTTGAACAGGCGTTTTTAATCGATCGGAATGACTTGTTAAAGTCATATCAAATTCAGGTCATTGGTGGATACAGAATTTTGGAGTGAAAAAGAAAAGACAAGCTTAAGTCGTTTTACTTACTGGCAACTTCAACTGGTTGTTTTATTCCAACTGTTTCCCTTATTCCTTTAAAGATCGTTTTCCAGCATAGATAAAAAAGAGAACGATTTGTATTTCTTGAAAGACTTACCCGCTGAATCCTCACTTCATCATCACCTTTTGGATTCGAATTTTTAATTACAAAGTTTGCCAAAAGACTTGTCAGAAATTTCTTATCTGTTTCGGTGGCCCCTTTATCTTTTTCCAACAGAGCTACCTTTAGATCATCATATAGCAATTTCACATTCCCATTCATGGAGTAATCATTTCCATGCAGATCAAATGTTAGCCCGTTAAAGCGTCCTTCTTTAATACTTGCCGGACCCATTGGTTCTGCAAGTGAATTGACATCTTTTCCTTGAATTGCACCCATGTTTCCTGATACATCAAAGCGACCTTTAGGGTGAAAAAGATAAAATGTCCAGTTAGTTTCCAAAGGAGTTTTATTCAAAAAACTTGAATTGATAAACGCTTTCATCACCTTATTTCGAGCATACTTATCATTTGTAAAATTTGTGATCGTTGCATTTACACTATAAAACTGAACAAGTCCCGATTGTCGCGTGATATGATTTCTTTCCTTATACTCTACAAAAGAATTGCGAACATTTACTTTTTTAATATTAAAAACCAGTGGCACATCATCTAAAACTTGGTGCGGATAATAACCAACACGATTTTTTTTATCTCTTGGTCTTGCCAGGTCCCGATATACTTTAAAAACTGATTTGCCAATCGACATAGTTTCTGCTTTCAAATATTCATTCGATAACTTTTGTAAATCAATTCCTGAAAAAACAACATTATTAAAAGAAAAATTGAAACGATCATCTTGTGTTGGAATAGCATTTACAAATGCATTTTCTCCCAGCCTTGGGCTAATAAGAATTTCATCTACTGATAGCGTTCCAATAGTTGAATTCAAAGAAATGTTTTCCGCGATATAGTCATACAACCTGTTTGGCGAAGGCCATGCAATTTTTGCAACGTTTACATTAACTCCTTTTGAAAATAAGATCCGGGTTGAATCAGCATTAGCAATACTATCAACTTTTAAATCTTGTAAAGCAATATCTACATTCTTTATTTCTAGTATCAATTTACCTGTGTTCCGGTTACTTGTTCGTACCTGTGCCCCTGTAATCAAAACAGAGTCGATCTGTATCATGTCCATGTTTCCAAGTATTTGGCGGTACACTTCTTCTGTGGGCACATTGCGTACGGAGTCTTTTCCTTTGTAAGTGTATTGAAGATCGATGATTGGATTCTTTATCTCTAATTTTCTTCCAATGATCTTCTTATCAATCAAAGCGCTGGTCGTTTTAACTCCTGTAACATTTATCTCCGGAATATCAATATTAAAAACCATTGGCGGGATCTTGGTATCTTTTTCAGTTGATTGATAACTGGCGGAATCAAACCGCAGTTTCATATTGTGAACAGAAAGAGCCCCTGCGGTTTCATCTATTTTCATATCATCGTAGCTAACCTTATAAAATCGTTTATTATTTTTTACAATTGCTTTTTCCAATTCCGTCTCAATGATCTTATTCTTATGAGTGGTCCAATACCAAAACCCAATACCAATAATAGCGAGGAGAAAAAATGAAACGCTTATTAAAACAACTTTACTTATGTTTCTTTGTGAAGTTTTTGCTACTAAAGGAGAATTTACTTTCATTGTCTCAATAAGACAATTACTATTCCATCTTATTAAAATGAGTCGATTAGCTGGTAGTAACTAAAAAAGCATCGAACCCGATGCTTTTAAATAAATTATGTGAATAATTAAATACTAAGTCTAGTAATTTTCTTCCATCGGTCTTGAAAGGATTTCTTTTTCGGAAACCATTTCCCCTTCAAGATAAATGCAATACTCATTTCTATTCATAAGTTCCTGTCGAAACTCCTCCTCCATTTGTGCAAAATCCTTGAAAAATGCTATACTCTCCGCTAACCATTCTTTTTTCTCATTGTATGAATTCTTTAAAAAATCCTGGATTGAAAGCATGTTTTCGGTAACAGTGCTGAGTTTTAATGGCAAAAGCAGTTTATTCATGATAATAAGATTTAATTCCCCTATGAAACATTTGTGCCAAATTCGGCCCTGTTAATTAAAAATTCGAATGATGGGTATTAAATAATCTTTACCCTTTGTAGTTAGATAAAAATTGTGGATAACGTGTTATCTATAAAGATAAATTATGACAATAATAAAAAGAGTTGATTTTTTTCCCCAAATATTTTTAAGGAATTCCGTATCTGTGTCGCAACATGAATACAAAAAATATTTTCCTAATGCAGTATTGGTTCCAACCCTAATTTTTTCATAACAGCCCCTTCATCTTCATGAGATATTAATAAAATGATCTTCGGATCAATGCCTGTTTCCTGTACGATATAACTTATATCAAACTCAATTAACCTTGCCCCTGTTTTTTCAAAGGTAACTCCCCAGCGCACTACTACCATACTATATTCATTACAAATAGGCATTACCCTTTTTGAAATTATTTTTGCCGAATTGCGGCCAACACTTTTATAAAATTCAATTGCTGGGCCGGCTTTCTTTTCATATTCTTTTCTGCTTTGCGCTATGGAACCCTTTGGTCCGGCTGCAATAAAATTATCTGCACAATAACCAGATATCCTTTTCATGTCGAGCTTGTCAAAAGCAGTTTCGTACTCCCTAAATAAATTATCCAGCTGATCCCGACTCATGCTTATCGATTTGAAATAACTGCGTTCAAAAACAAAGCCATGATTACATGTTACACCCGTTATCAAGGGGCATATATTTTGAGTGAACATCATTAAAAGCATTTATGAAAAACATCAAACAACAAACACCGAATCATAACACCAGGCTTAATAATAATAAACACAGGCCTGAAAACAAGGACGACATTGATAGTCGCGAAGGTGAAGAACAATTACTGAAAGGTGATGATCAAACTCATAATAAGAAAGAAAGAAAAAATTTAAAGAAAGATACGGGAAGATAATTACGCAGATATCCTTTATTCAAAAAAATTTTATGGCATTGTAAAGGCTATTCTAGTGACCTCCTCTTCTAAAAAAGTTTTGATGACGCAGTCATACATTGTTTTGATTTAGTATCAAAAACAATTCACATATTGACTCTTCTATATTAGAGATTTTAATGCTCATGAAAAGAATGGGGCACCTTTATCCACTGGTATTATTTGCAATGTCTCTTTTCGAGCGGGCGATGTGGGCAGATAATTTTCAGAAAATTAATTCCTGAATTCCTGGCTGATCATAAGTCCATAAAATCCACCATCCAGTATTCCTATGCCCACACGGCCGAAATTAGGATTAAGAATGTTTGCTCGATGACCCGGAGAATTCATGAGGTTTACATGTGCTATTTCTACTGTTTGAGCTAATGCAAGATTTTCCCCGGCAGTTGCAAAATGAATATTTGCTGCCTTCATTCTGTCGAAAGGATCTTTACCATCAAGATCATCATGGGCAAAATACCCTTTTGCAAACATGTCTTGTGAATGAGCTCTCGCTACTTGCAGCATTTCAGGATCTGCCTGCAACAGTTTTAATCCGTGTTTTTGCCTTTCTTCATTTATCATTTGCAGCATTTCAGCTTCATAATTTGGTTTTGGCGTTGCATTATTTGTCTTAAAAGTAAGATTGATCTTTTCATCTGAGTTTGGTTGAACTGTCAGGCTATTGATCGTCTGCCGGATCGCTTCATCAAATACGGGAGCCAATTTCCTGTTAGCCCATTCAGATTGCATTGCTAATTGAACCCCTAACTGGCTATTACGAACTTTTTCAGTAAGTCCATCCCTGATAGGTAATGCGAGAAAGATCGCAGAAAATATCACTGCATACAAGTAACCCGTAATTGCCCCCGGAACGATCCCTAAAATCTTATTTACACTACTTTGATGAACCTCAACAGGAGCACTTCGTGCTATAAATCCTGCCAGGATGCTTAGGATCACGCCAGCCACGATAGCGGTTAATAAAAAAGAGATCGCTAATAACCATGGCCCTGCATCAAATAATTTATCAATAAAGATGGCTACATAAGGATAAAAAAGATAGGCACAAGTAAAACTGCCGACCCATACCAGCAAACTAAGCATACTGGAAATAAAACCTCTGTACCAGCCTGCAATAACAGCGAGCAAAACAATTAAGATCAGTATTAAATCAATCCAATTCATAAAATAATTCTGTATGAATTGAACAAAAAGTCCGCCGAAAAGCCTACTCCCTTTCCTGTTTTAAAATAAAAAATGTTTTTCAATCTTTATTTATACTGAAAGCAGAATTAATGTAGAAAAAAATCCTGATTTTAAATTCTTATAAATATTTATCGCCTTCGATCCGGTGCTTTTGTCAGCAATTAATGGTGGTACACAATTTGGAAATAATTGAATGCATTCATCAGAATGAAATTTTAAACATATAAATAAGTATTATGAAAAATTCACTTTATGTTTTATTGTTTGTAATGATCTCTGCCTCTTTAACAAGCTGTCAATTAGTAGGCGACATTTTCAAGGCCGGCGTATGGGTAGGAATATTGGCCGTGGCAGCAGTCATTGGATTGATCATTTTTTTAATCAGCAAACTTTCAGGAAAAAAGTAAATTGAGCTCCTACAAGTAATGTTGTAGTCAATTTTTATCATGAAGTATGATGTTGTCGTCATTGGCGCTGGAGCAGCAGGCTTGTTGGCCATGAGAGAACTTGCAGAAGCAGGCTATCATGTTTGCATGTTAGAAGCTGCTGACGTTGCCGGCGGAAGGATATCCACAATTAAAGAAGGTTTTCAAAGGTATGTTGAAGCAGGCGCAGAATTTATTCATGGCAAACTGCCTCTTACATTTAAATTATTAAAAGAAGCTGGTTTATCTTACGAGGTTGTGGAAGGTAAAATGATCGGTGTTCAAAATGGAAATTGGCAAACAGAAGAACATGATGTGCATTGGGATGAATTTATGAAACAGCTTGAAAAACTAAAAACCGACATTACCATTCTGCAATTTCTAGAAGAAAATTTCTCCAAACCTGAACATTTGCAACTTCGACAAGCGGTCCAAAGATTTTCAGAAGGGTTTGATCTTGCCGATATTTCCAAAGCTTCTATACTTTCAATTAAAGATGAATGGAGGGACATAGAAAAAAAACAATACAGGATCAAAGGCGGCTATATTCAAATCATCGATCATTTGGTTAATTGTTGTCGACAACTCAATACTGAATTTTTTTTTAATACTTGTGCCAATAAAATAGAATATGAAAACGGAAACGTGACCGTGTATACAACTGACAACAAAAAATTCCTGGGAAAAAAATTGATCATTACTGTTTCGGCCGGCATATTACAATCAGGCACAATCAAATTTAAACCCGAACTAACTGATCATGCTGTAGCAATACAAAGCCTAGGGTTTGGAGCAGTCATAAAATTCTTATTAGAATTCAAAACATGTTTTTGGAAAGAGTTTGATGATGAAACTGGTTTCCTGTTAACAGATGAGGAAATACCAACATGGTGGACACAATTACCTGCGGAAAGTAATCTACTCACTGGTTGGTTGGGCGGACCGAATTCAACAAAAAAAATATTTGAACCCGATACTTCATTGTTACAGACAGCATTATTATCGTTATCATCTATCTTTCGGATACCACCCGCGATGTTACAGGAAGAACTTACAAATTATAAGATCATCAATTGGCTAAACCAACCTTTTATAAAGGGAGGTTATAGTTACAATACACTTCATTCTAAACAAGCAATAAACATACTGGCATCGCCCGTTCACGATACCGTCTACTTTGCGGGTGAAGCAATTAGTAAAAGCGAATCACAAGGAACTGTAGAAAGTGCTTTGCAAAGCGGTCATGATACAGCTAAAATGCTGATCGAATTTTATGAAATAGAAGAACAACAGTAGCTTACTCTTCTTCAGGCTCAGGAAGACTATAAGAATTATTTTCTTCATCCTCCTCTCCTATTTTCTCATCTGCATCATCATCTTCACTTCCTGGCACATCAAGATCTCTTCCACTTCTATCTGATCCCTCATTAAGCATTTCACCTTCGTCATCCGTCTTATCAAGATCACTGATGTTCAATTGTTCATCATCCAATGTTGCCATTGATTCGGTGCTTCGTTGCAATAGATCTCGTTCGGAATTTGTTACATTCAGATTTTTATCTGTCAAAATATCTTCATCTGTGTCTAACAATTCTTTTGCTTCCTCATCAGCTGATGAAATTGTAGTATCAGCCATTTCCCCTGGAGGTAATGGCCTTACATGCTCCTGTCCCGGAATATCTTTCACTTCAGGCAAATCGAGGGTAGCCTCGTCTGGTTTCAATAATTTTTTATCGCGTTTTGATTCGGGCAAGTCTGTGGTGGTCCTTTCCTTATTTGATTGTGTTGGTTTCATAAAAAAAATTGAGGTGATAGAATATAATATACCATGCAAAATCGTGCCCATGTATCACTTTTATATGCTGCAAGGTGAAAGATAAATAAATGTGGAATCTTTTCCCTGCGGTTAACAATAAATGATGATATCGGGAAATTGACAATTTAAATTACTCAGAAGAAAAAGTATAACACCACGCCTCTCCTTCTAAAACAATTTCCCCGTCCTGGCGTGTGATTTTTACTTTGAGTTGAGTAACAGGCTTGGTTTCATGCTTACTTATCACTTCAGCGTCTGCAGTTATGGTATCCCCAATAAAAACCGGTGCAGTGAATTTCCAATTTTGACTTAGAAATACAGTACCAGGTCCCGGCATATCCATTGCCACAAGGGCATGAAGCAGACCTGTAGTTAGACCGCCTTGTACCACAAGTTTTTTAAACTTTGTTTTTGCAACAAATGATTCATCAAAATGAAGAGGATTATAATCGCCGCTCAGATCAGCAAACGTTTTAACGTGATCAGCAGTTAATGTGAGACTTCTCGTAGCTTTTTGCCCGATATTGACGTGCATTGTATTTATAGTTATCGGCTAATTTAGTCAATTTCATTGCTTATTATTCTCTTCAATTTCTTCAATGGCTACTTTTTCCTTTTTTATACCCTGTCGCAGAAGATAAAATACGCTCATATACATATTCGCTACCCAGACAATTGAAAAGCCAGCAATAACATAGCCCCGCCAATCAGCATACAATAAATAAAATTTAGTGATTATTAAAAAAATTATGGTAACATAATGACTAAAGCAATATTCACAAGTAAGCATATAGAAGACTTTTCTCAGCAAAAACAATTTATTTCTCCTGCTATGCAAGAGACAAAATTCTCTTGGTTCTTTAAATATCTCTTCATGAGTGATCGTCCATGAGATACAGGCTACAGGAATAGCAAGCACAAAAAGATAAATAATCTGCGTGTATAAGGACATAGAGAAATGGCTTTAAAGAACAAACTTTATTGTTCAAAGGGCAAACCAAAACCAAGCCAGCCTTTATTTTATTCAGCAAATAAAAAGACCCGCATTGGGGTCTTTGTTTATGAATCCTGTTATATTCTATTCTTAGTGTTGTGAAGACTGATTTACGTCTGTAAAGACAACACCCTGGTTATTCATCAGCGCTATTTCTGATACACCATTTTTGATAACTGTTACATGATATACTTCGTCATTTCCTTTTGAGACTCTTCTTGTAATACTATACAAATTATTACCATAAGTATTGATCGCATTTGTGATCACAACATCTGGCACATATGTATTCAGTACTGGTAAAGACGCTTTAAAACTTTCTCCTCTCATCATGTACCACGGCTGGGTGTTATAATATACACGAACGATCCTGTTATTGTCGCTTTTGTATGTTGCATACCACCAATCACTGGTCATAGGCATCCATGTTACGGTAGCGGTGGTAGGATTATTTGCTGCAAAGTTTGCACGAATAGAAGCCGGTACTTGTGAACTATAATCAAACTCATTAGTTGTTGATTTATACATCACTACTTCTTGTGAACTTACTGTATATGCAGCTGCCAGGATGATTGCAGCGCAAAATATTTTTTTCATAAATAATAATTTTTAATTAAGGTTAAACAATTGATTTTATCTATGAAGTAAAATCAAGAATAGTGCCTGTGATTTTTTTCAATTCTTATTTGCACAAAATGTGCAAATTACAATTACCAGGATATCTCTTGTTAGTTCTGCGGTGTAAACATTGACAAAGGCAATTACACTGCTAATTTCATTTTAGCACACTAGTTGAGCAAAAAATTCCCACCCGACTTGTTATTTTTTACTTATAGAATTTTGCGATAAAGAGTTTCGAAACAATTTTATAGTCGTTGTCTTTTAGGACTATCTGGTATGAATTATTGATTGCTTTAATGTTAAGATTTGATAAATGCTTCTCATTATACGGTAGTATTCTTGTTTCATTTTTAATAAAATTGATTTAAAAAATAAATGACGTGGCAAGATAAAAACAGCTCTTTCATGACCACATGATACAGGTTACCTATTTACCTGAATTAATCTACTACCCGAAATTAAATCGTTACTTGTTTGCTGCTGGTAAGATCATCATCATATACACATATATGCCGAGGTTATCAGATAGAATTTCGTCGGCGCTAATAGTTGAATTATTTAATAATCGTGAGCCGCTGGGATTAAGGCAGCCTAACACTACCCTGTTTGTTTTAAAATTAATTGACCCGGTATTTTCGGGAACGATCATATAAGGAGAGGGAGAATTCTTACCATAAAATTTAAAACTATTCCCATTAAGTCTCATAAGGCTGTTAAGACTCATACCTGAATAAATGCCTGCTTTTGAATTCCAAACATTTTCACCGATAACTCCATCATAATTTGAAATCGTGCTTGCATTCATATTTCCACCTATAATGAGGTAAGCAGGTTTGCAAAGATTTACATTGTCTTCCCAAATAAAAACTGCCTGCCTGCTGGTTTTGGGAAAAAGAACAGAGCATTTTGCCACGTCTTTTTCAGAAAAATAATAAAGATCTTTTATGACATTTGACTTACCGAAAACACTTACAAGATATTCATGAGAATAAAACTGTAACAGGTCTTCCGCAAATTGAATAGTTTCAGGCAACGGCAGGACCTGCTCATTAATAACTAATGAATAAAGCGTGTCATTATCAGTTTCCTTAAGGGTGCTTGCCTGCACTGTAATGTTTTTTCTTTGAAATAAGCCACCAGTGGAGTCCCTTTCATTGCCGCAGAAAAATCCTGATTCCTTTAATTCCAGCAGGCTTTCGTCGAATTCTTTTTTCAAAGAAGTGATATAGGTAAATGAAAAATTATTTTTTGTACGAAGTATTTCAATATTTCTATTAATGTACAGGGTGTCTTTTTTCTTTTTATTTTTTTGAGGCTTTGAGAAACGATAAATATTTACCTGGTTACCGTCCTGAATCCTGCTTCCACCCGGTAAAAAATGATTCTTCGTTAAATAACTTTCAAGCTTCTTAGAAGATACAGTAGACGCAAAAAGAAAATCCTTTGCAGAAAATTCCTGGCCATACGCATTGCATACCAATAAAAAAGAAATTAGAAAAAGTACAGATCCCCTCATAAAATAATTTGTCCTTAATACACTAAAATTGACGGGCGGGGTTTCAGAAGAATATTAGGATCAATTCAACAGGCGGGCATCAAACTACCCTCAATAACCATACCGGGAGGAAATTCAAAAAACAGTCGCACAATCTTTGGTAATCCCAAAAATAAAGTTACAAATTTTATTCTGATATTATAGCAAATATATCAGCCGGGAAAAAAAATACCGGGTGGCAAATATCCTGTACATTTAATTAGAACTATAGCATATGAAAAAACTTACTTTATCAATCACTTTTTTTGCAGTTTATCTATTTGCAGCCTCCCAAACTTGGCAGGATACGGTTTTAAAAATTGAAAAGATATTTGAAAGATATAAACCGACCATGCCGGGGGTGGAATTAGCCATTAGTAGAAATGGCTCCATTATTTTTTCGAAAGCCTGGGGTATGGCTGATCTTGAACATAATGTGCCTTTAACTACGGAATCAGTTACTGAGGCCGGTTCTGTGTCTAAACAATTTACTGCTGCAGCCATTTTATTACTGGAACAACAAGGTAGGTTATCGCTGGATGATGATGTGAGGAAGTATGTGCCTGAGCTACCCGATTATGGCTATAAAATAACTCTTCGTCAAATGATGCAGCATAAGAGTGGTTTAAAAGATTGGGGATCGGTAGTATCCATTGCAGGGTGGCCAAGAAGTACTAAAACGTATAATAACGATGATGCCTTATATGTTATAAGCAATCAAAAAACACTGAACCATAAGCCAGGC
>DASYQG010000057.1:0-10542 GCA_036005825.1 Chitinophagaceae bacterium
GTCTGCTTGCTTTACCGAAATATTATGTTCATATGCATACTGCACACACTTCAGCAAATTCCATTTTTCCTGTGCTTTTGATGAAAAGGCCATGACTATAATGGCCAGAAAAAAAAGACTTCTTTTTAACATGGCGCAAAATTAGGAGAATTGATTTTCTCAATGACTGAATTATGACAGACGGGTGGTTAATTATTATTCATTTTTCAAGAGCCTGAACCAGATCCTTAATGAGGTAATCTGCCTCTTCTAAACCTACATACAGGCGTACGTACCTATGCTCAGGATTCGAAGGATCAAATTCTGAAACAGGTATCCCCGAACATTTCGGTATCACCAAACTTTCATGCCCGCCCCAACTCACTGCCATCATAATATGTTTTAAGCCTTCGCAGAATTTCACAATCTCTTCCCGTTTATTTACTTTCAAAACCATGGTCATTAATCCGCAGGCTCCTTTCATTTGTTGCTTTGCCATTTGGTATTGCGGAAATGATTCATCGAAAGGAAAGATGACCGATTCGATTTTTGGGTGCGACTTTATAAATTTTAATACCTCAAGAGAAGTTTTGGTAATGCGATCCATACGGGCAGGGAGCGTTCGCAGACCTCTTATTAGGAGCCATGCATTAAACGGTTGTATGCCGCTGCCGATATTCAAATACTCGCTGTCAAATATTTTTTTCATCATCGCATGAGTTCCACTTAATACCCCGCCAAGCGTATCACTATGTCCGCCGATATATTTGGTTGCAGTTTGCATAGCCATATCAATCCCCATTTCGATTGGTTTTTGATATAGTGGTGAGCAATAGCTATTATCAATAAAAGATGTGATGCCTTTTGTTTTTGCCAGCGCCGCAACTTTTTTTATAGGTTGCAACGCAAAATCCCAGCTATTAGGTGATTCCAGGTAATATAAAGTTGTATTGGGCTTTGTAGCGGCTTCCCAATTTTCAATTGTGGTTCCATTAATATATGTGGTAGTTATACCAAATCTTGGCAACACAACATCAAACATTCTTTGCGCCCAGGTATAAGGAGCTTTTACCGAAACAATATGATCACCAGCTTTTACATTGGCAAGCACACCGGCAAAAATGGCTGCTGCCCCGCTGTTAAATACCAAACAATCTTCCGCTGCATCCAATGCAGCTAATTTTTTTCTTAGAATTTCAACGGTAGGATTTAAACCGCGGCTATAAAGGTAGCCTGCCATCTCATCTTCAAATGCTTTGCTCAGATCAGCGACAGTTTTAAAAGCAAAATTGCTTGTCTGTGCTATTGGTGGAGAAATGGCATTAAAATAATTCTCTCTTTCTTCTCCCAACTCATTTATTATATAGGAAAGATCCATCTTAGTTAGTTTGTTTTTTCATTCCGCGGGTAAAAAAATAGATCAACATAAAAAGTATTATCGACCCGACACCAATGATTGCATATTGCGGGGTACTGATAGCAATACTCGTGGCTACAAAAATATAGGCGGCAATAAAGATTACCGGCATTACCGGGAAAAATTTCATTGTATAAATGCCGGTACCATCCAAATGCTTTGTTCTTTTTCTTAAAATAAAAATAGTAGCGGCCGAAAACGCCATTCCAAATGAATCAAGAAAGATCGTGAAGCTTAATATTTTATCAAACGTATCAGCAAAAAACAAAACAATAACACACATTGCTGCAAATACAGTAAGGCTCACCGTGAGCACATCTTTTTTCTCTTCTTTCTTTTTAAAAGCAGCCGGCAAGATGCCATCCATGCTCATTGCATACATAACTCTCGGGTTACTGAGCAATAAAACATTTACATAAGCAAGCACCGCCAGAAACAGAAGAATTGATATCACATACTTACCTGGTGCACCAAACATCTTTTCGGCAACAATTGCGGCTATACCTTTTGAAGTTTTCAGTTCTTCAAACCCGATGATCTTATAGTAAGCAAAACTTATAGTAAGATAAAGTGCAATAATAATCAGGATGCCGATAAAAATACCACGTGGAATTGTTTTACGTGGGTTCTCAACTTCTTCTCCAAAGTTGATCGTCTGCTGGTAACCTCCGTACGTAAATGAAACAGCGATCAACGCTATACCGAAAGATTTTATATAATCATTCCAGGAAGGGTCGGGAACAATTGCTTTTATCGTTTGCGAAGCATAATTATCCGGAAAAAAAAGTGAGCTGATAAGAAGTACAACCAACCCGATCTTTATGATCATTAGAATATTTTGGGTTCGTGAACTCATTTTTAACCCCATCAGGTTTACTCCATAAAAAAGTACGATGGCAGACATAGCGATCAATGCCTTTATAAAGGATGATGGTTCTGTTGTAAAAATTATCTGTGAAATATATTCACTGCCGATCAAAGCCACACCTGAAAGCGATGCAGCATTAGAAATAAGAATGATACAATTAATGGCAAAAGCAATGGAAGGATGATAACATTCGGCAAATATCTTATAATACCCGCCGGTAACCGGCAACCGGGAACCAATTTCGGCATATGTCAATGCTCCGCATAAAGCAATTAAACCGCCGGCAACCCAGGCAAAAAAGAAAACGTTTGGAGTAAGTGCCGCCTTGGCGGCATCAGATGATGTTCTGAAAATGCCCAGCCCTATTACCAACCCGATAACGATCATCGTCAGGGAAAAAAGATTCAGTTTATTTGACTTCATGAGCGGAAGATAAAGAATAATGCGATTAACTTTACTCTCCTGTATTTATGAAACATTTTTTAGTGACCATACTGCTTTTATCACAAATAACTTTCTTAAAAGCACAACAACCTGAGCAGGATTCATCGCAAACCCTGCAGGAAGTAACCGTGAATGCCTATGAACAAAACAGGAAGTTGATGCAGGTGCCTACCTCGATAGCAGTTATTAATAAAACACAACTCTTACATTTTAATAATACCAATATTCTTCCTGCCCTGAATGCTAATCCGGGAATAAGAATGGAAGAACGTTCGCCGGGAAGTTACCGGCTGAATATCCGTGGCAGCTCATTACGTTCACCATTTGGGGTAAGAAATGTAAAAACTTATTACAACGATATTCCTTATACCGATCCGGGCGGTAATACTTATCTCAACCAACTGAGCTTTTATAATATTCAATCAGCCGAAGTAATTAAAGGACCGGGCAGCAGTTTATATGGCGCAGGCACCGGTGGCGTTTTGTTATTAAAAACAAACCAGGCTGATTGGCAGCCGGGACTTTCATTTGATTTCAGCGCCGGTCATTGGGCGCTGAATAACCTGAATACAAATTTGCGACTCGGTACTGATGCCGTACAGAATACTTTAAACTATTCGCAATTATCGTCTGATGGTTACCGTGATAATTCGAAACTTGATCGAAAAGTTTTTACATGGGACCTCAATGCTAATCTTTCTGATAAAGGAAAGATCACAACCCATTTTCTTTGGGGTGACCTGTTTTATCAAACTCCCGGCGCATTGACGCTTTCAGAATACAATGCTAACCCGAGAGCAGCAAGACCAAGAGTTGGAACAACTCCTGGTGCAGCTGAAAATAAAGCAGCCATTTATCAAAAAATGTTTTTAGCAGGAATAAGTTTCAATCAAAAGTTTTCCGGGCACTGGGAAAACACAACTTCTTTTTATGGTGCTTCGACCCGTTTGCTGAATCCAACAACACGCAACTATGGAAGAACGAATGAACCACATACCGGCGGCCGTTCATTTTTTCAATTCACAAAAAGATACAGTGAACAAACAAAACTGAACATTATAACGGGTGTAGAATTTCAGCAGGGTATTTCATCCGTTAGAATTTATTCAAATAAAAATGGCAACCCGGATACATTACAAACAGATGATGAAATTAATAATCGTGTATTCTTTGCGTTTGCCCAGGCAACTCTTGACCTGCCAAGGAATTGGTTTATCACTGGCGGGATCAGCCTCAATACGCAAAACCTAACGATTACCCGTCTTTCCGTTTCGCCTGTTATTGAACAAAAAAAGAAATATGAAAATGAAGCAGCGCCGCGACTTGCCATTTTGAAACAACTTTCCAAAACACTTTCTGCATATGGAAGTGTATCAAGGGGGTTTTCACCGCCTACCACTGCGGAGCTATTACCTTCGAATGGCATCATTGCAACAAATCTTAATGCTGAGGAGGGAATCAATTATGAAGCTGGCATTCGTGGCAGTTTTAATCGTGGAAAAATTTATTTTGATGTCAATGCATTTCGTTTTGGCTTAAATAATACAATTGTTCAGAGAAGAGATGCAAGTGGCGCAGATTATTTTGTGAATGCCGGAAGTACAAAACAATTAGGAATCGAATCTTATTTATCCTGGCAAATTCTTAATAATTCAAAAAACGATTTTTCTAATTTGAAGATATGGCTTAGTCATACATGGAATGATTTCTCCTACAAGGATTTCAAACAAGTTGTTAATGATTATTCCGGCAAGAAACTTCCAAGTGTTCCACCACAGGTAATCGCAGCCGGTATTGATCTTGCAACAAAGCGGGGTATTTATTTCAATATAAATTATTATTTCGCCGATCGGATACCTCTAAATGATGCCAATACAGAATATGCCTCATCTTATAATTTAATGGGAGCAAGAACAGGTTGGAAAACACATCTTCACCCGAATGTGTTAATGGAATTATTTATAGCAGTGGATAATATTTTCGATGAGAAATATAGTTTGGGAAATGATATTAATGCATTTGGCGGAAGATATTATAATGCGGCTTCTACTTTTAACTTCGCCGGCGGCATTGCATTGCATTTTAATTTTAAATAAAGCTTTCGCCGGAATAATGTTCTTGCCCCGCTAAAGCCCGTGAAGAAGCTGTTAAGGAGAAAGTCCCGCAAAAGCGGGACATTGTAATTGGATACCATCAACTGCCTAAACTAAAAGGACATTAACGGAACGTTTCTATTTTATTTATGTGACGATAAATCCTCAAAGGGGTTAAAAATGTATCGATGAATGATAAATATGTATCGGTGATCTGCTGGTATACTTAATTATTCGGAGCACCACTATCTATCCAGCACATGACCGCATCTTTTTGAGAATTACTAAGGCTGCTATTTTGGGGCATACTGCCATTGCCTACTTGACGGCGAATAGACGATCTTGCATTGAAGATTTCAGAATAATTAGTCAATGCGCCAGGACCATTTCCGCTGCCTGCAGCATGACATCCTGAGGTAGCACAATATGATGATATGATAGGACTGACATCCCCCGAAAAAGTTTTTGCTGCACCGCTGCAATCAGGGCTATAATTCACTTTTCCCTTAGCGCAAGACAACAATATAATAACTAACCCAGTCAACGCAACAATGACTTTCTTCATAACACTTGTTTTTATTTTAATGGAATAATGATTTAAAAAAAGATATTAAGTTCACAATTCGGATTCGAAAAACTATGTTGAACAAGGGAAACGAAAATCTGAGCTTTAGAGTTGCTTCATCGGCAGTAAGGCTTTTTGGGTAGGTAAAAATGTGTTTAAAATTATTCTTGTATTCAAAACCGGTCTCCCTACATTTGCTTCCGATTTGGTTCTTAGGTTAATTATTGCTGCATAGAATTTATGCAGCATCCCGACTTAGTCGGGACGACGCAAGGGAGATGAAAAGAATTCCTGCTGTTGACTAAATAAATAATTAACACGATTAAAAGGGAAGTCAGTCAAAATCTGACGCTATCCCCGTAGCTGTAAGCTCCTTTAAAGTTGTGAATCTTCATGCCACTGTCGCGAGACGGGAAGGCTTCGACAACGGAGTAAGCCAGAAGACCTGCCAGATCATAAATAATTTTTTGCTTTCGGGTGAAAGGCAAGAGATGTAATCGTCGCAAGGCCTTTATATTTCTATCTTTTTTTCGGAAGCAGTCACTCAAAAACTTTTTATGAAAAAGAAATTTTTGATCGTGGCTGCTGCATTCATTGGCAGTCAGCTTACGGCACAAGAAGACACTACAGTAAGAACATTAGATGAGGTAGTAATTACCGCTAACAAGTTTCCACAAAAACAAAGCGGAACAGGAAAACTAATTACTGTTATTACGAAGGAGCAGATCATGCAAAGTGGCGGTAAAGATCTTTCACAAATATTGAATGAGCAGGCAGGTATTGTAGTGAATGGAGCTAACAGTAATCCCGGTAAAGATAAATCAATATTTTTCCGCGGCGCTACGGATAAATATACTTTGCTATTGCTGGATGGTGTTCCGTTAAATGACCCTTCTGGAGTTGGAGGTAGTTTTGATCTGCGGTTGCTTTCTTTAGATAACATTGAAAGAATTGAAATTTTAAAAGGCAGTCAAAGCACTTTATATGGCTCCAATGCTGTAGCCGGTGTAATTAATATTATTTCAAAAAAACCCGTTACAAAAAACCATCAGTTCAAAGGATTACTGAGTTATGGAAGTTATAACAGTTTTAAAGCCAACGCCAGCCTAAGTCAGACAACAAAAGTGCTGGAGTATGATGTAAACTATGTATATAATATCACGGATGGTATTTCAGAAGCGAAAGACAAAATTGGCAATGGAAATTTCGATAAAGATGGTTTTACGAAACATGCTGTTCAAACCATTTTGGGAGTTAATTTAACTGATAAGCTCAAACTTTCACCCTATTATCGTTTTACAGAATTTAAAGGTGACTATGATGCGGGATCATTTGAAGATGCACCGAATCATTATACTGCATCTTTGGTAAATACCGGGTTGAATGGCCATTACACGTACAAAGGAGGAACACTGTATCTTAATTATGGATATGATTTTACAAAAAGAAATTATACCAGCCAATGGGGAACATTTATTGCTAAAGGGAAATTTCATCATGCTGAAGCATATACCGATTATAGTTTAAGTAACAACGTACATTTTGTTGGTGGATTAAATTATCAAAGCTACCGTATGGATACGCCTGATACTACCAACAGCATTATTAGCCCTTATGCATCTTTCTATTTTAAAACGGATAAAGGATTTAATGCAGAGTTGGGCGGACGATGGAATCATCACAATCAATACGGGGATAATTTTACATATAGTATCAATCCTTCTTATCTCGTTAATAACAATCTCAAATTGTTTATCAATATTACCAGCGGTTTCAGGGCGCCGTCTGTTAATGAACTTTTTGGTCCTTTCGGCGCTAACCCCCACCTGAAACCTGAAAAATCAAATACACAGGAAGCAGGTTTGCAGGCTACCGTAGCAGAAAAAAAATTGGAGCTTACTGTTACAGGATTTAATCGTTCTATTAATGATGTTATTATTTATGGTTTTAATGGCTATGAGAACCGTGACAAACAACATGATTATGGAGCCGAACTTGAAGCCGGTTATTCTATCAATAAGAAGATCAACATAAAAGTAAACTATGCTTATGTCGATGGTAAGATCACACAAAAACTTACTACCAAAGACACTACTTATTATAATTTGATCCGCAGACCCAAGCACAATGTGCATCTTTTCGCTGGTTATCAGGTCAGCAAGAATTTATTTATCAGCAGCTCATTGCAGGTAACAGGCAAGCGGGTTGATTATGATTTCAGCAGCTTCCCTGCATCAGAGGTAAATCTAAAAGGCTACGCCTTGTGGAATTTTTATGCTGAATATAGGTTTTTAAAAAAGAAGCTGAACATTTTTGCTGATATAAAAAATATCACAAACAAAAAAGATTATTATGAAGTATATGGTTATAATGTGCAGGGCGTAAATGTAACCGGTGGTCTTCGTTTTCAATTATAAAAGTAAATTCAGTTATATGAATTCTATTAAATTCAATCCACGTACGGGAGTGTTATTGATCTTTATATCAATCATTGCAACTGTACGAGTAATTTTCAATTTCAACCATGATATTTCCCCGTTGGCAAATTTTTCTCCGATAGGAGCAATAGCCATTTTTGGCGGAGCTTATTTCAACAGGAAATGGAAAGCCTTTGCTTTTCCATTATTGATGTTATTTATTTCTGATTTCATTTTGCACCAAACAGTATTTAAAACGTACAGTAGTGGCCTTTTATACAGTGGCTGGTATTGGGTTTACGGAGCTTTTGTGTTAATGACAATTACAGGAAGGTGGCTGCTGAAAACGGTTACCGTAAATCGCTTTTTAGTTTCTGTTCTGGTTTGCGTTTTTATTCATTGGATCGTAACTGACCTGGGAGTATGGATAGGATCAAAAAAGTATGCCCAGGATTTGAGTGGCTTTATGGCTTGTCTTATAAATGCTATTCCTTATGAATTGCGTTTTCTTAGCGGTACATTGGTATACGGAATTATTCTTTTTGGATTATTCGAATGGATGAAAAGAAGATACCCTGCATTGATTGCTGAATAAAAATACGGAGCTCAAAAAAAATTTCTATTACAGTTGGCAAATACAGCAAATGAGTAATTAAAAATTCATCAATAAAATCGTCAATATCATGAAAGCATGTTCATTTTTACCTGCAGCAACTAAAATGATCTATGACATGGGATTGCAACATCTGCTGTGTGGTGTAACATTTGAATGTCCGGCAGAAGCCTTAAGAGAAAAACCTAAATTGGTACGCTGTGTATTGGAAGACAAACAATATTCAAGCGCCGAGATTGATAAAATATTTTCTGCCAGCAAAGCACAGGGAAAAAGTTTGTATTATATAGATGAAGATCTGTTGCAAAAAATACAACCTGATGTGATTTTTACTCAGGATGTATGTGAAGTTTGCCAAATAGATACACAGTGTACCGCAACTGCAGTTGCTAAATTGGAGAAACAATCTCTGTTAGTTCCGCTTACGCCACAAAACCTTGAGGATGTATATAACACTGCCATTACAATTGCATCAGCATTGGGTGAAGAAGAAAAAGCATACAGTTATCTGGCATCATTAAAGCAGAGAACAGATAATATACTTGAAAGTTTGCGTCACCAACGTATGCCATTAAAAAGAGTCTCTTTGCTTGAATGGATCGAGCCTGTTTACAATTGCGGGCATTGGATCCCTTTTCAGATTGCCCAAGCGGGTGGAATTGATATGCTGAGCAATCCTGCCGGAGATTCGATTGTAACATCCTGGGAAAAAATTGTAAGATATGATCCGGAAGTGCTGGTAATTGCTCCTTGCGGTTTTGAAACAAAACGGACAAAACAGGAAATATCTATACTCGTTCAAAAACCCGGGTGGAATGAATTAAAGGCAGTACAAACAAAACAGGTTTACCTCGCAGACTATGACTTGTTCACCCAGCCGTCCGCATCAACATTGGTGAATGGCATTGAGCTACTGGCGGCTCTGTTTCATCCGGATTTGTTCAAAATTCCCGTTCATCTTATCAATAAATATTTACCATTTTACAAAAACACGATGCATGTGCATGCATGAAGAAAAACATTGTCCCCGATGCGGCAACAGATTTGAATGTAAAGCAGGTTCTATAACAGCCTGCCAATGCTATGGTATTGGACTAAGCAATGAAGAAAGAGCATTTATAGAGGAACGCTATAGCGATTGCTTATGCAGAAACTGTTTGCTTGAGTTAAAAAACCACTACATATTTTTTAAAGAAAAATACCTATTAAAATGACAAGGGCTTATTTTAACTGGAGCGGAGGAAAAGATTCTTCGTTGGCTTTATGTAAAATTGTACGGGAGAAAAAATTCAGGATTGAATATTTGCTTACCAGCATTAATAGTTTTCATAACCGTATTTCCATGCACGGAGTAAGACGGGAATTACTGGAAGCCCAGGCAGCTGCATTAAATATTCCTTTGACCACAATTGAACTGCCTGAACAACCTTCTATGATTGAATATGAAACTGCTATGATGCAAAAGATAAGCTGGTTCAAAGGACAAGGAATTACTCATAGCATCTTTGGTGATATTTTCCTGGAGGATCTTAAAAAATATCGGGAAGAAAAACTGGCCACAGCTGGTATTGAATGTGTATTCCCCATCTGGAAAAAAGATACAAGGGAATTGATGAAGGAATTTATTTTCGCAGGCTTCAAGGCAATCGTAGTTTGTGTAAATGAAAAATTTCTTGAAAAAAATTTTTGCGGAAGAATGATTGATGAAAGTTTCTGTAATGATTTGCCGGCTGCGGTAGATGTGTGCGGAGAAAACGGCGAATTTCACACATTTGTTTATGATGGACCCATTTTTAATTATCCGATCACTTTTAAAAAAGGTGAGATAGTATATAAAGAGTACTTAGCGCCAAAAGATATGGATGGTAATACCCCAGCATCCGAAAAAAATTATGGTTTTTATTTCTGTGATTTGCTGCCAGGTTAGATAACTACTTTTGTAAAAACCAACGTCTATGCAATTCAATTTCCAGGAATTTCTTACGCTTACATTTACACTCTTTGCAGTGATAGATGTAGTAGGTTCTGTACCGATGCTGATCTCCATGAAAGAAAAAATGGGCGGCATTAATGCGTGGAAAGTGACGTTGATATCCGGCGCACTGATGGTTTTGTTTTTCTTTATTGGCAAACCATTTTTAAATAT
>DASYQG010000058.1:0-7985 GCA_036005825.1 Chitinophagaceae bacterium
CTGGTAATTATTATGGACAACAGGCTTTACATCTTTACCACTGCAATCCGGTGCCGTATCAACATGAGCACAAAAACAAATAACAGGAACTTTTTTGTCAGTAGTAGAAGGAATGGTTGCATACACATAACCCCACTCATCCATGTGCGCATCGATAACACCCATTTCCTTTAGCTCTGTTGCTAATATCTTACTCAGCTCTTTTTGTTTTTCTGTGGAGGGATTTGTCTTTGAAAGAGGATCGCTTTGGGTATCTATCTGAACATAACGCAAAAACCTTTCTGCTGCGGTGAACTTGTAGTTTTCAAACATACTTTATAAAAATGGACAGCGAATATACGACGAAACCTCTCAATGGTCAGTGGTGAATGGTGAGTTTATTTGAAATCTCTTTACAATTGGGCATTCACCATTCACGATGCTTAATCGGAGTTACTTGAGTCGAACGGAGCCCTTCGCTTCGCTCTGGGTAAACTTGCAACGGGAGATCAACCATGGCTGCAAAGCCGGTTAACAACTGTACTTGCAAAAGATGAAATTAGTTTCTACCTTTTATTCCTAAACCAAAACTCAACTATCATGAAAAAATGGTTAATTGGCTCTTTTATCGGAGCAATCCTCGTTTTTCTTTGGCAATTTCTATCATGGACGATATTACAGATCCATGGCGGTGAAGCAAAGTATACACCAGCACAAACCGAGATCATGAATTCGCTGGCTGCTTCTCTGAAAGAAGATGGAATGTATATGCTGCCAACTGCTGCACCAGGTACATCGATGGAAGATCACCAAAAAATAATGAAAGATATGGAAGGCAAACCCTGGGCAACCGTGACCTATCGAAGCGCTTACAAAAATGATATGGTAATGCCCATGATCCGGGGCTTTCTCGTTGATTGGTTCCTTGTGTTCACATTGATCTATATTCTTACTCGCGGCGGTACGCCTACAAGAATAAGAACACTTGCTGGTTCTGTTGCTGTGGGATTGTTTACTTTTTTAGCAGGACCTTATACAATGCATAATTGGTTTCAAACTCCTACAGAAGCATACACAGGTCATTTACTGGATGCTTTTGTCACATGGGGATTGGCCGGCATTTGGCTGGGATGGTGGTTGAATAGAAAATAACTGTTCTATGTTTGAGGTTTGAAGTTTGAGGTTATTGCCATCGAACATCAAACCTCAAACTTCAAACTAATATCATGGCATTATGATCAGCGGCTTTGCACCAACAATTTCTACCAACTCAAGATCAAAGATCAATTCTTCACCAGCCAACGGATGATTCGCATCGAGGATCACCACATCATCTTTTATCTCCGCAATTTTTACCTGGAACTGTTGCCCTGATGCACTGCTCATAACAAGCGGTGTACCGACTGCCAGTTCTATGTGTTCTGGAAATTGTGTTTTCGGATAATCAATGATCATTTCCGGGTTCTTTTGACCGTATGCATTTTCAGCTGGAATATTTATTGTCTTCTTCTCTCCCACTTTCATACCTGTCACACCGTCGTCAAATCCTTTTATCACCATTCCGCTGCCCACTTCAAACTCTAATGGCTCGCGGCCCTCTGATGAATCAAATGTTTCTCCACTTGTTAATTTACCATGATAGTGCACTTTTACTTTGTCACCATTTTTTACTTGTTGCATGTTTAGTTTTTTATGAGGTCAACTTATGAATTTCTAATCACCGTCCCTTTCGACGCTCCGTTCATCTTTCAGTTCTTACTTCAACATTTGCGTCGCAGTTTACCCTGAGCCTGGCGAAGGGTCGCACTCTTGTATATTAGTAATTCTGCGGAGCAATTATGAAGACAAAAAGAAAAAATGAGCTTGCAAATTACGGAAATATCACAATGCAACCTTTCGAATATTAATTCGGGTCTTACTGATAATTTTTCTGAAATTTGAAATAATCGAAAATTATGAAGCAACTCTTTTCAGGCCTTTTAACAATATTTTTATTTACGATAAGCTGCCAGGCGCAAACCAACCAGGATACTAAAATTATTCCCGGCGCCGACCGCATTAATGTTTATTTACCATTCCTGAAAGGGAAAAAGGTTGGAATTTTCGCTAATCAAACATCAATGGTTGGCAATACCCACCTGGTTGATACATTAAGAAAACTTGGCGTTGATATCAAAGTGATCTTTGGACCCGAGCATGGATTTCGTGGTACGGCAAGTGCAGGTGAAAAAATTGGCAACTATACCGATGACAAAACCGGGATATCGGTTGTTTCGTTGTATGGAGAAAAAAGGAAGCCATCGGCGGAAGATCTTAAAAATGTTGATCTTTTGATCTTCGATATACAAGATGTAGGAACTCGTTTTTACACATATATTTCTTCCATGCAGGAATTTTTGGAAACCGCATTGGAAAATCATAAACCATTACTGTTGCTGGACAGACCAAATCCAAATGGGTTTTATGTTGATGGGCCAGTGTTAGATATAAAGTTTAAAAGTTTTGTTGGCATGCAACCAATACCTATTGTTTATGGAATGACGATGGGAGAATACGCCATGCTATTGCTTGGTGAAAAATGGGTATCTGAAAAAGCAAATGCAATCAATGCTTATAATATTAGTACAAAAGAAACGGCCGATACTCCTTTTCATTTTTTAGTTATAAAATGCAAGAATTATACACATAAAAGCAAATACATTTTGCCAGTAAGGCCTTCACCAAACTTACCGGAGATCCAATCCATTTATCTTTATCCAACCACCTGTTTATTTGAAGGCACTGCATTAAGCGAAGGACGTGGCACAGCGAAACCATTTGAATACATCGGCCATCCTTCATTGCCAAAGAACATGTTTTCATTTACTCCTAATCCAAATGAAGGAGCTAAAAGCTCTAAACATTATGGAAAAGTTTGTTACGGGTGGAACTTTGGCGGCACACCGGAAGAAGTGTTGAAAAAAGTCAATGATAAGATCCAGTTGCAGTGGCTGTTTGATGCGTATAATATCTTTCCTGACAAAGACAGTTTCTTTTTAAAAACAAATTCATTCAATCGTCTTGCCGGTACTGATATGCTGATGCAGCAGATAAAGGAAGGTAAAAGCGAGGAAGAAATAAGAAAAAGCTGGGAGCCTAAGCTTAGTGAATTCAAGACAGTGAGAAAAAAATATTTATTATACGAAGACTTTGAATAACTTTCAGATACCAAAACCAAAGTTTATGTCAACTGAAACCAACCCAACCCCAGCACCTGCCACCTCCGGTATGGATGGCAAATCAATTGCTATTATCAGTTATTTCACCTGGATCGGATGGATAATAGCTTTCGTATTGCACAGTAGTAATAAATCGCAAATAGGCGCATTTCATTTGAGACAAACATTAGCGCTGATGATACTTGGCATCCTGGCTTACATAGTTCAAATAATGCTAATTTTTGTTCCTTTTCTTGGATGGGCTATTATTTGCATAATATGGATCGGCCTTCTTGTGTTATGGATTCTTGGTTTAATCGCTGCAGTCAATGGCCAGGAAAAGCCGATGCCGGTGATTGGATCTTTGGCTCAGAATATTTTCAGTGGTATTAAATAAACCGATCACACTTTAACTAAAAAAACTGTTCAGTGTTCTGAACAGTTTTTTTAATGAATTGCCCTCAAGAAAATTATCTTCGCATTGATGAGCAATTACAAAGACCTGAGAATTGTTTTTATGGGCACACCAGAGTTTGCCGTTGCATCTCTTGATGCATTGGTAAAAGCAAAGTGTAATATTGTTGGTGTTATTACTGCTCCTGATAAACCTGCAGGTCGTGGAATGAAGATGACTGAAAGCGCTGTAAAAAAATATGCAGTTCGTCATCATTTAAAAGTTTTACAACCGGAAAAATTAAAAAATCTGCAATTCTTAGAAGAATTACGATCATTGAATGCAGATCTGCAAATTGTAGTTGCATTTCGAATGTTACCTGAATCAGTTTGGAATATGCCACCACTTGGCACTGTTAATCTTCATGGCAGTTTATTGCCACAATACCGGGGCGCAGCACCAATTAACTGGGCAGTAATAAACGGAGAAAAAGAAACAGGTGTAACAAGCTTTAAACTCAAACATGAAATAGATACTGGTGATATTTTAATGCAGGAAAGTTTTCCAATCGATGAAAATGAAACGGCTGGTGATGTGCATGATAAAATGAAAGAGATTGGCGCAAGAGTATTGGTGGAAACGGTGAAAGGGATTGCAGATGGGACATTAGCAGAAAGACCACAGTCCACAGTCGACATTCCACAGAGCGCTGATGCTGATTCACCACTCACCACTCATCACTCACAATTGAAACATGCGCCCAAAATATTCACTGAAACCTGCAATATAGATTGGCGAAAATCTATTACTGAGATTCATAACCTTATTCGCGGTCTCTCTCCTTTTCCCTGTGCTTTTACTGAACTTGGCGATAAGACAATTAAAATATTCCGGGGCGAAAAAGAACTTTCCTTACCTACCTCAAAACCCGGACGCTGGGAATCTGATGGAAAGACTTATTTGAAATTTGCTGCGAAGGATGGATATATACTTTTAAAAGATGTTCAGCTCGAAGGCAAGAAAAGAATGTTGATTGAAGATTTTCTTCGTGGTTATCGATTGGGCTGATCAATCTCTTTCATTAATTATTTTTTCCGCGATCAACAGATCCATTGGCTTGGTGATCTTGATATTGTTTTCCTCGCCTTCAACTAATGTTACTTTCAAACCATAGGCTTCCACCACTGTAGCTTCATCAGTAAATTTTTCCTTGTAATCAATTTTAAAGGCAGGTAATAAAATTTTACTATGAAAAGTTTGTGGCGTTTGCACCAGCATCACTTTATTTCTATCAATAGCATCGTTACTTTCCTCATGAACTATTCTTACACTGTCTTTGCTGGTAATTACAGGAATAGCTGTTCCAGTTTCCACAGCACTTGCATAACACCGATGAATAAGATTTTCCGTCAGAAGACATCTGACTCCATCATGTACAAAGATTATAGAGTCATCTTCTACTAATTGCAGTCCGTTTTTTACGGATTGAAATCTTGTATCACTGCCGGCAGTGATCCTGATCTTTTCTTTGTCAAAATATGCGTCAATGATCTCCTGGCCCATGTCAGTGTAATCAACAGGCAACACCAGTATTATTTGTATATCAGCAAAAGCATTTAAAAAAGTCTGAAGAGTATAATAAAGAACTGGTTTATTATTTACCAATATAAACTGCTTCGGCACAGTTCCACCCATTCTTATTCCTGATCCTGCTGCAACTATTATTGCATATTTTTCCATGCTGCAAATAACTGTGATTTAAGCGAAAAAAAAAATCCTCCCGCCTAAGACGAGAGGATTAAATATGTTGCTATTTATTTACGCTTTCGATTTCTCTTCTTTTCCTTCCTTGCCTTGTTTTAAAGAAAACTTGATCTTGTCTTTTTCTTTATCAAGGTCAGCGATCAATATATCGCCATTTTTTACCTGCATAGAAAGTATTTCTTCAGCAAGTGGGTCTTCAAGATATTTCTGAATAGCCCTGTGCAATGGCCTTGCACCAAATTGCTGATCGTAACCTTTTTCCGCAATAAAAGCTTTTGCATCTTCAGTCAGCTCCATGCTGAAGCCAAGATTGATCAACCGCTTCATTACACTCTTCATCAGTATATCGATGATCTGGAAAATATGATCCCTGCTAAGCGAATTAAATATTACCACATCATCGATCCTATTCAGGAACTCAGGAGAGAAAGTACGTTTCAACGCTTTTTCAATAACAGCTTTGTTACTTTCATCCAGGTTCTGTGTTTTTGATGCGGTAGCAAAACCAACCCCATCACCAAAATCTTTCAACTGGCGAACACCAATATTAGATGTCATGATGATCATGCTGTTCTTGAAATCTACTTTTCTACCCAAACCATCAGTCAACTGACCATCGTCAAGCACCTGCAACAGAATATTATAAATATCCGGGTGTGCTTTTTCAATTTCATCAAGCAAGATCACACTATATGGTTTGCGACGAACTTTCTCAGTCAGCTGGCCACCTTCTTCATAACCCACATATCCCGGAGGTGCACCGATTAAACGGCTAACAGTGAATTTTTCCATGTATTCACTCATGTCAATTCTTATCAATGCATCTTCACTGTCGAACATATATCTTGCCAATGCTCTTGCCAACTCGGTTTTACCAACACCTGTAGGTCCAAGGAAAATAAAAGTACCGATCGGTTTCTTTGGGTCTTTTAATCCAACACGATTTCTCTGAATTGCCTTTACTACTTTGGCTATCGCTTCTTCCTGGCCAACTACCATATTTTTCATATCATCAGCCATCCGACGTAGCTTTTCAGTTTCGGCCTGCACCATTCTTTTTACAGGTATACCAGTCATCATACTCACTACTTCGGCTATTTCTTCTTCACCGATAGGATATTTTTTATGCTTGCTTTCTTCTTCCCATTCATTCTTTGCTTTCTCTAATTCTTCTGCTAATCTTTTCTCCGTATCACGAAGAGAAGCAGCTTCTTCAAACTTCTGACTTTTTACCACTTTATTCTTTTCATTCTTTACATCTTCTATTTTCTTTTCAAGATCAAGAATATTTGGAGGTACATTAATATTTTTTAGATGCACTCTTGCTCCCACTTCATCCATCACATCAATTGCTTTATCAGGAAGCAAACGATCTGTCATATAACGATCACTCAGTTTTACACATGCATCAATTGCTTCTACAGAATAGGAAACATTGTGATAATCCTCATATTTGCTTTGAATATTGGTAAGTATCATAATGGTTTCATCCACCGAAGGCGGCTCAACCATTACTTTTTGAAAACGACGATCCAACGCACCATCTTTTTCAATATACATTCTGTATTCATCTAAGGTAGAAGCACCAATACATTGTAATTCGCCTCTTGCTAAAGCTGGTTTGAAAATATTTGAAGCATCCAATGAACCGCTGGCACCACCTGCACCAACTATAGTGTGTATCTCATCAATGAAAAGGATCACATCACGATTTTTCTCCAATTCATTCATGATCGCTTTCATTCTTTCTTCAAACTGTCCGCGATATTTTGTACCAGCTACCAATGCAGCAAGGTCAAGTGAAATAACTCTTTTATCATACAATACACGGGAAACTTTTCTTTGTACAATACGCAAAGCAAGACCTTCCACGATGGCTGTTTTACCCACACCAGGTTCACCAATTAAAATCGGATTATTCTTTTTACGACGTGATAATATTTGAGAAACCCTTTCGATCTCCCTTTCACGACCAACGATTGGATCCAACGCACCAGTTTCAGCAAGACGGGTTATATCTCTTCCGAAATTATCGAGCACCGGCGTTTTGCTTTTTGCAGTACTTGCAGCGCCCTGGCGGCCACCTTTTTGCTGGTATTTCTTTTCTTCATCAAAATCATCATCACCTTCATCACTAAATTCAGCACGGGGCTCATTACTTTTCATTATTCCTACCTCATTGCGGAAAAGATCATAATCTACATCAAATTGATTCAAAATTTGTGTAGCAATGTTTTCCTTGTTTTTTAAAATTGAAAGCATCAGGTGTTCAGTTTCCACGGTTGGGCTTTTCAGCGCCTTGGCTTCAAGAACTGTTACACGAATTACTTTTTCTGCCTGCTTAGTTAGTGGAAGACTATTAATGTTGGCGATATTTTTCCCCGTTTTATCCTTTACTGCAAGCTCTATTTCCTTTCGTAATTCATATAGGTCGACATTAAAGCTTTTAAGGATCTTAATGGCAGTATTTTCTCCTTCCCGGATAAGGCCAAGCAGGAGATGTTCTGTCCCGATAAAATCATTTCCGAGCCTAAGTGCCTCCTCCCTGCTAAACGAAATGATTTCCTTTACTTGAGTTGAAAAATTGTTATCCATATTTTAGATAATTGCTTGTGATACAATAATAACAAATATTTTTGGATACGGTTTGT
>DASYQG010000059.1:0-9392 GCA_036005825.1 Chitinophagaceae bacterium
CTAAAAAAATCCACCAACTTATATTGATACGATATACATAATCCTGCAACCATTTATTCATAAAATACCAGGCAATAGGTGATGCGATTACAAATCCAATTGCAACCAGGATGATGAACTCTTTTGAAAAAAGATATATCACACTGCCCACAGAAGCGCCGAGCACTTTCCTGATGCCCACTTCTTTTACTCTTTGTACAGCCATGAATGAAACCAATCCGTACAAACCAAGGCAACTTAGAAAAATCGCTATCCCCGCAAATATTTTATAAAGATGTGATAGCTGCCGTTCGTCTTTATAAAAACTTTCCACCTTTTCATCTAAGAATTGATACTCAAAAACAAAATCAGGAAAAGACCTGCTCCAAATGTTTTCAATAGCTTTTACTGTAGTTGATGCATCGGCTGTGCTTAGTTTGATACCAACCTGGCTATAACCATTTTTAAAACAAGCAACAATCAATGGAGCAAAAGGAGCCCGGAAAGAACGATCATGAAAATCTTTTAATACACCTACAATATTCGCCTTCAGTTGACCATTCCACATAGAAATCTCTTTATTCAATGCATCTGCAGGTTTGTTAATCCCTAATTTTTTGATCAAGGATTCATTCACAAGAAATCCATTTGCAGTATCCGACTGTTCAAGGTTTTTACCGGCGATCAATGATAATTGATAAGTCGGCACATATTCATGATCACTCCATTTGGTAATGGCATAAAAATCTGTTTCTTTCGGAGAATGATCAAAGTTGAAAGTGTTCCAATTATCGCTATTATCTTCAATAGGAGTATTGGAACTAAAACTGATATGCAGAACTCCATTAATAGCAGCCAGTTCTCTTTTAACATAATCAAGTTTACTGATCCCTGCACTATCGGAAGGGAAAGACACATTTATGACAGCTTCTTTATTAAATCCTAAAGATTGTTTGGTAAAAAAATTCATTTGTTTCAAGATGATCAATGTTGCTATTATCAACACCTGGGCTATGATGAATTGAAAAACTACAAGCCCTCTGCGCAATGAAATACCTTTTGTACTTTTTACAGCGAACTTGTTTTTTAAGGCATTTATTGGATTAAAACGAGAAAGCACTAATGATGGATAAAAACCAGCCAATGCCGTTACTGCAATGATCAATCCCGATAAGAAAAGATAAATTAGTGGGCTATAAAAAATATTGATAGAAAGCTGCAGGTCGAGTATTGTACTTATAAACGGTAGTGAAATAATAGTTATAATGATTGCCAGCATCACAGCAGCAATTACAATAAGGAAGGTTTCAGCAATAAATTGCATTTTCAATTGCCATTTATTACTTCCTAATACTTTCCTGACGCCAACTTCTTTTGAGCGGTTAACGGCCTGGGCAGTAGCAAGATTAATAAAATTCACACAGGCAATTAGAAGAATAAAAGCAGATAGCAACCATAAGACACGAATTAATACAGGACTGATCGATTTACCGCTATAATTACCGATGTCAGTGGCATAGTGTACTTTACTTAACGATTGAAGAATATGACTATCCTTGTTCTCAGCTGACTTCATTTTCTTAGCCAATGTTCTTAATTGAGTATTGACTGAGTTTTCTGTTGCATTAGGAGCCAATAATATGTAACACGAAAAACTTGTACCGGTTCCGTCCCAATTAGTTGATTTTGCAATGTCGGCTGTATACCCGGTACCAAGCGCAACGATAACCTTTACCTGGAAATCTGTATTAACAGGAATATCATCCAATATCCCCGTAATTTTTAATACCTGGTTATTGTTCCATTTAATATTTTTCCCTATGGCCGTTTTCCAATCTCCAAAATATTTGTCAGCCGTTTTTTTTGTAAGTGCAGCTGAGTTAGGATCTTTTAGAGAAGAAGGGTTGCCTGCCAGCCATTTGAAATCAAGTATATCAAAAAAAGAGGGTTCAGTAAAAATTACTCCTTTCTCTTCCTTAAATTTTTTTACAGGATTACCATCATTATTCAAAACAAGTATTTGATCGTTCCCTTCCGAATAAGTTGCCGCAACCTTTTCAATTTGTGGAAAAGAATTTTTTAATGCAGCTGGCATGGGTAATGGCACACCTCTTCCATAAAAAATTTCCGACGCATCCGCATGATGATATTCTGTGAGTACACGATAAACCCTGTCCTTTTTGCTATGAAAATTATCAAAGCTTGTTTCAAATTGAATAACAATAAAAATTATCACGCAAACTGCAATACCCGCCCCAAGACCAGCAATATTTATGATCGTATAATTTTTATTACGTACAAGATTCCGGAATGCGATCTTAAAATAATTTTTTATCATGGCTGTATATTTATTCAGTTCTTAATGACTTCACAGGATTTGCAACTGCGGCTTTTATTGCCTGGAAGCTTACAGTAACTAATGCAATGACGATTGCTGAAATACCCCCGACTAAAAAAATCCACCAACTTATATTGATACGATATACATAATCCTGCAACCATTTATTCATAAAATACCAGGCAATAGGTGAAGCAATTACAAATCCGATCGTAACAAGGATGATGAACTCTTTTGAAAAAAGATATACAACGCTGCTGATAGACGCACCCAACACTTTCCTGATGCCCACTTCCTTTATCCTTTGTACAGCCATAAATGAAGCCAGTCCATACAAACCAAGACAGCTGAGAAATATGGCTATTACCGCAAAAATTTTGTATAGGCTGGATAATTGATTTTCCTGTTTGTAAAAACTTGCAATTTTATCATCAAGGAACTTGTATTCATAAACAAAATTGGGAAATGTTTGCCCGCATATTGTCTTAACAGATTCCAGTGTAGAAGAAATGTTTTTCGTTTCAAGCTTTATCCCGGCCTGGTTGTACATTGTAACGTTTGTGGTAATAAGCAATGGTGCAAGATCCTGGCGAAAAGATCTGTCATTAAAATCTTTCAATACACCAACAACAGGGCATTTTATTTTATCACCCCATATGCTTATTTCTTTGTTCAGTATATCTTCCGGTTTTTTATATCCCAAACTTTTCACCAGCCATTCATTCACCAAAAATTCCCGGGTGAATTTAGAAGGCTGTAAATTTCTTCCGGCTACCAGTTGTAATTTATAAGCCGGCACAAATCCCGTGTCGGCGAATTTGGTAATAACTTTAAAGTCCTCTTCTTTTATTGCATTATCAAATTTGAATGTGCTCCATGTATCATTTCCATCTTCAACCGGGGTGTTGGAACTGAAGCTTACTGCCTGCACACCATTTACCTGCAATAATTTGTTCTGTAAATAATCCAGCCGGCTGATGCGAAGACTATCTACACGGAAAGGAACATTTATAATTGCATCTTTGTCGAAACCCAACGGCTGATCCATGAAATAATTCATTTGCTGTATAATGATGAATGTTCCTATGATCAGCGCCTGTGCAATGATGAATTGAAATACTACCAATCCTCTTCTTAATGAAATTCCCTTTGCAGTATTTGCTGTGAGTTTACTCTTTAAAGCATTCACAGGATTGAAACGTGATAAAACAATAGAAGGATAAAAACCGGCGAGTGCAGTTACAACAATTGTTACAGTTACAAGAAATAAAATAATTGCAGGATTGCTGAGTATGTTGAATGAAAGCGAAAGCTCTAAAAGTTGATTTACATAAGGCAATGCAAGAATCGTAATAACTGTTGCAAGCACTACAGCAACTGTAACGATCAAAAATGTTTCAATGATGAACTGGATGTGCAATTGAGATTTATTACTTCCCAAAACTTTTCTTACACCAACCTCTTTTGCACGGTTAACAGCTTGTGCAGTAGAGAGGTTAATAAAGTTTACGCAGGCAATTAACAGGATGAATGCTGCGATCAGCCACAATACATTGAGCAGTTCCTGACTAATTGCTTTGTTGCTGTAATTACCTGTTTGTGTATCATAATGCACCGCACTTAATGGTTGTACAATATGACTATCCTTGTTTTCAGGCGATTGAACTTTGGTTGAATATGCCCTTAGCTGCTGATTAAAATTATCAACAGAAACATTCGGCGGCAACATAATATAGCAGCCAAAACCAGCATTTGTTCTATCCTCCCAATCGGTAGATTTTGCTATAATACTTCCGGTAAAACCTGATCCATAAGCCACAACAACTTTTAGCTGAAAGTCTGTATTTGAAGGTATGGTGGCAAGAATGCCTGACACTTTCAATACTTCAGTGCCATGTTCGAATAAATAACCGCCAACTTCCATCTTAATGGTTTTGCCTATTGCTGTTTTCCAGTCACCAAAATATTTTTCCGCCATTTCTTTTGTAAGCAATACGTTGTTCGGTTCTTTTAATGATTCATATGAACCTGCGAGCAGGGGGTAGTCAAACATTTTGAAAAATGAAGGCGCTGTAAAAAATACACCTTTACCTTCTTTAAATGTTCTTACTGTTGTGCCATCATCGTCAGGTATCAACAATTGATCATCGTGACTTGCAAAAATCGGGGCAACTTGTTCAATTTGAGGGAATGCCGTTTTCAACCCTTCGGGCATGGGAAAAGGAATGTCTTTCCCATAAGAAATATCCGCGGCATCTGTGTGATAATATTCAGTCAACACCCGATAAACACGATCTTTCTTTGCGTGAAAATTATCGAAGCTTGTTTGAAATTGTATAATTATAAAAATCATCATACAAACTGCAATACCAACAGCCAATCCGGCGATGTTGATAATTGTGTAATTCCTGTTACGAGTCAAACTTCTGAAGGCAGTTTTAAAATAATTTTTAAACATGGCTACAACTTTTCATTCTGTTCTTAAGCTTTTTACCGGGTTCGCAAGTGCCGCTTTTATTGCCTGGAAACTAACTGTAAGTAATGCAATAATTAAAGCAGCAATACCGGCAACGGGAAATACCCACCATTCAATGTGAATTCTGTAAGCAAAATCCTCCAGCCATTTATTCATGGTCCACCAACCCAGCGGGAAAGCGATCAGTGCCGCGATAATTACAAGAACAAGAAATTCTTTTGATAATAATCTCACAATGCTACTTACACTGGCTCCCATCACTTTTCGAATTCCTATTTCTCTTGTTCTTCGTACAACAGTAAGTGTTGCTAATCCAAATAATCCCAAGCAGGCAATAAGGATAGAAAGGCCCGAAGCAAGTTTCACGATAGTAGCAGTTCGTTGTTCCTGCCTGTATTGAGCAGCAATAGTTTCATCGAGAAAACGATATTCAAATTCCTGGTCAGGAGCAACATTTTTCCAAACTTGTTTTAGTGTATTCAGGTTAGCAACTAAATTACCAGCCTTTAACCTCACAGAAATTCTCGGTTGAGGTGGTGAAGCAAAACTTATATCATTGATACGACGGAAAAAAGTATCAGGTTTTATTACCATTGCCAAAGGCATAACTTTAGTATGTAAGGATTGATAATTAAAATCTTTTACTACACCAACGATCTGTTGTTCTATTCTTCCAGGTAATTTTTGTCCTACCCCACTCTTCCATCCAAATTGTTTCACCAGTGCTTCATTCACTATCATTGATGAAGTGTAATCAGCCGGGTTATTTGCAGAAAAATCTCTTCCTTCTGCAACCTGAATTCCCATTGTTTTTAAAAAATAAGGGTCTACTGCATTGAATTGAAAATTTCTATAAACGTTCTTGTCATCACTATAACCAATATTTATCCAGGGTGTTTCTGAAAAACTCATAAGTGAAACCGATGCTCCGGCCACCTGTGGTTGTTTCAACAATTCGTTACGATACAGTTCAGCGAGTTCCATTCCTTTTAATCTAGGTTTGTTAGTAGGAATAATAACAACCTGTTCTTTTTTATACCCGAGATCTTTATTACGCAAATAATCCATTTGCCCGCCAATCACAATAGTGCAAACGATCATCGCAATTGATGTAACAAACTGACCAGTTATCAGGCTCTTTCTTAACAAACCTGTTTTATTTCCAAGTTTTAATCTTCCTTTTAAAATTTCAACTGGCCTGAAACCAGAAAGGATGATCGCAGGATAAATGCCAGCTATCAATCCAATTATGATTATAATGAGAATGCAGTAACTGATAAAAACAAGATCGAATTGCAAGCTCAGCTGCCTGTTTATTATTTGATTGAATGGTTTGACAAGCAATACTGATAAAGCAATTCCAATAAATACAGATACGATAGTGAGTAAAACAGCTTCCCCCCAAAATTGCCTGACGAGTTGCTGTCGTTCTGCTCCCAGTACTTTTCGAACACCAACTTCCATAGCTCTTGTTGCAGATCTGCCAACAGAAAGTGTGATAAAATTGACACAGGCCACAAGTAAAATAAGGACGCCGATCGTTAAAAGTATATATGAGTATTTTGGATTACTGATTGGTTCAATACCTGCAGGCAGGCTTGTATCAAGATGAATCTTTGTAATTGGCTGCAGGCTTACAATGTATCCTCCTTCTTTATAATCCTCTCCAAGGTTTTGTTTGACCATGGAAGGAAATTTTCTAGCAAGGTTATTTGCATCTGCATCTTTTTGCAGTAATACGTAGGTTTCAGGATTTACATTGAACCAGGCTCTCATTGCCCGTTGACTAAAAAGGAATTTAGCATTAGAAAAAGAAATAAGAGCATTATACCTGATACTCGATTCTTCAGGGGCAGCTTTTGCAATACCAGAAACTGAAAACATCACTTTTTCATTACCCAACTGCATCTCAATATTTTTCCCGATAGCGTTTTGTTTTCCAAAATATTTCTTAGCTGTATTTTCTGTAAGAATTATTGAATTGCTCGTAGGGAAAGGGTTCTCCCTGCTGCCTTCAATAAGTGAAAAATCAAATATTTTGAAAAAACTTGAGTCAACCATTCTTATGTCCTCGCTGAAAGATTGTTCACCTGTTTTAGCAAGCGTATTTAGATTAAATACCCGGCAGGTGGATTCAATTTCACCAAAGCTTGACTGCAAAGCGCCGGCAAGTGGCAAAGGAGTATTAATATCAATGATATCATCCTGGTCAACGTAATGCTCTTTTACCCAGGCCCTGTATATCCTGTCTGATTTATTATGAAATTTATCATAAGTGAATTCACTGCGAACAAATAGCATGATAAGTATACAGCAAGTAATTCCTACTGCAAGACCAAAAACGTTTATAGCAGTATATCCTTTGTGCCGAAGCAAATAGCGAATAGCTACTTTCAAATAATTTCTTATCATAAACTTTTAATTTATTCAGATCGTAATGATTTTATCGGGTTTGCAATAGCTGCCCTGATTGATTTATATCCCACCGTTATCCATGCAATAACAACAGAGGCAAGAATTGCGAGCACAAAAACCCAAACAGTGATATTTATCCTGAAAGCAAAATTGTTCAACCAATTATTCATCATATAATAAGCAACAGGAACAGCTACTGCAAAAGCTATAATAATGAGTGCTGTAAATTCTTTTGAAAACAGGTATATGATGTTTCCAACAGAAGCGCCAAGTACTTTGCGTATACCTACTTCTTTGGTGCGTTGAGCGGCCATAAAAGAAACAAGACCATACAAGCCAAGACATGAAATAAAAATGGCAATGGCTGCGAAAATTTTATACAATAGCGAAAGCTGGTTTTCCTGTTCATAAAAATTATTGATGCGCTCGTCCAAAAATGTTGGCGCATACACATATTCAGGAAAAAATTTGTTCCATGTATCTTCTATTTTTTTTGTGACGGTTTTAAACTGCGATGTATTTAATTTAATGCCGGTATAATTATAGGCAATGTTGCGTTCACCAATCACCAGCGGCTTTATGTTTTCACGCAGTGAGTTGGTTTTAAAATCTTTTACTACACCAACAATGCTCCGCCATCCCCGGCCCACTCTTAATTCATGCCCGATGATATCCTTTGGATCTTTTACGTCCAGTTTTTTTACCAGTGTTTCATTTACCACTACTTCTTTTAATGTATCGCTTTTGCTGTAAACCCTGCCTGCAACAATTGTAAGCCCGTATGTTTTAAAATAATCTTCATCAGCTAATTTTCTATATACTTCAAATTTTTCGTCGGGTTTATGATCGTAAGAAAAATTACCGCTGCTGTTGCTTTCAGATGAAGGCGCATCAGAACTAAAACTTACTGATTGCACACCGCTGATCGCAAGCAATTGTTGTTTGAAGGCAGGTTGTCTTTCATTCACTGAACTATCCACGTTGCTGTTAAGTATAAGCACCGCTTCTTTATTTAAACCAAGATCGGCGTTGTGCACAAAATTCATCTGGTTTACAGCGATAATAGTTCCCGTAATTAAAACCTGTGAAATGGCAAACTGTGCTACTACCAACCCTCTTCTTAAAGAAATGCCGCCAATGTTTGCAGAAGTAATTTTATTTTTTAAGGCAAGAGCAGGCTTAAAACCGGATAAAATAAATGACGGGTAAAGCCCGGCTAAGAAAGTAATAACTATAGTTACACTCAACATAAACAAAGCAACAGGAATAGTCAGCAGGTTTAATCTTTCCTGTATGGAGGCTATGTTTTTTATGTACGGCAGGCAAAGGGTGGCAAGTATTGCTGAAAGTATGACAGCAGTTAAAACAATAATAAATGTTTCACCCATTAACTGCCGGAACAGTTGGGCTTTGGTACCACCTAATACTTTTTTTACACCGACTTCCTTAGAACGCCCCACAGCCTGCGCTGTAGATAAATTGATAAAATTAATACAGGCCATAATGATGATGAAAATGCCGATGAGTGAAAGCGTCCATAAGGTCGACCGGCTGGTTGTATGGTCACCGAGATTGCCTATGCTTTTATTAAAATGTATATCGCTTAAAGGCTGAAGGAACTGGTATGTTTTAAAAATCTCTTTCTTATCAGCATTATAATGTTCATCGCTGAAAGAAACTAACCTCCTGTTGATTACAGCAGCGGAAACATTTTGAGGCAACAGCATAAAAGCCTGGAAATCGCTTGTAACACTGCCCCACCGGTCTGAATATCCATAAGTAGAAGGATATTTTTTCATGGTTTCGTATGAACCAATCACACCGATTGGAAAATCTGTGTTCTGAGGAGGATCATTTAAAATACCTTCAATTTTTACTGTTGCTGTATTGTCAATTTTTAACAGGCCGCCTAATGCCGATTGCCAGTTGCCAAAATATTTTTCAGCCATCTTTTTTGTTACAACAGCCGTGTTGGGATTTTTCAAAACCTCCGCATTGCCTGCAAGCCATTCGTATTGAAATACGGAAAAAAAATTAGGATCAGAAAAAAACACGGAACTCTCTTCAATAAATTTTTTGTTGGAAAAATTGTTTGGATCATTTGTGTTCAATGCTGTTACCTGGCAGTTATAATTACGAAATAGTGCGGCGGTAACTACATCAGGAAACTGTGCCCGCAGTGCA